>NZ_JBHYIK010000019.1:32367-35160 GCF_042739735.1 Amycolatopsis sp. NPDC059027
GTGTTTTTTTTTCACTAATATATCTTGAGCGTGGGGGCGGGGGGGCGCGCGCCGGGCGGGGTCCGCTCGCCCTTGGGCCGCCCCCCCCCCCCCCCCCCCACCGCCGTCTCGCCGACGAGTTCGGGTTCGAACACCAGCTGGCCACCGAGGTGCTGCTCACGCTCAACCGGGCCTCCGGCATCGTCACCTACGACCTGGAGGCCAGCGTGCACCGGCCGAGTGGCCGGTCGTGGTCGGCGTTCCGGCTGCTGTTCGTCACCTGGCTCGCCGGGCCGCTGGAGGCGAAGAAGGCCGCCGAACTCACCGGGATGAGCCGTGCCGCGGTGTCGAACCTGGCCAAACCCCTGGTCGAGGACGGCCTGCTGGGCCGGGCGCCGAGCGAGAACGACGGACGCTCGGTGCTGCTGGCCCTCACCGAGCGCGGTGAGCGCGAGATGGTCGAGGTGTTCGAGCGGCAGAACCGCCGCGAGTACGAATGGACGAACGTGCTGACCGAGGCCGAGCAGCGCATCCTCGTCATGTTGCTGAACAAGCTCATCACCGACCGCGACCAGTTCGACGTGCGCGGCCGGACCTGAGCAGGAGGGGACCATCGGACCCTTGCGTCCCCCTCAGGTAGTAAATACCTTGACTACATCGCCCGAACCGGAGGAAGGATCTGCCCGATGAGCGTCTTTGCCGGGTTGCTCGACGACGCGGCGGTGTTCCCACCGGGACTCAAACCCCTGCCCGAGGCCGTGCCCGCCCACGCCCGGCATCTGCGTTCCCGCTACGCCGACATGGTCGGCCCGCTCGTTCTCGCCGCGCCCGCGCTGGACGGGCTGGGCGCGCTCCTCGACGGTCCGCTCGACCTCGCGGTGACCGCGCCGGCCGGGCCCGCGCAGCTGCCCGGCATGATGACCGCCGCCGCCGGACTGCCCGTCCGGCTCCAGGGCCTCGAAGTCGCGGCGCCGGAGGGAATGAGCGCCGCCGAGTTCTTCGGCGCGCTGGCCCCGGCGGGCGAAGTGCCCGTGTTCGTCGAGATCCCCCGTGACGAGCGTCGCGCGGAATTCATCGCGACCTGTGCGGAAACCGGCCGTCAGGCCAAGTTCCGCACCGGCGGTGTGCGCGCCGACCTGTACCCGGACGAAGCCGAGCTGGCCGCGGCGATCCGCGCGGTCGTGGCGGCCGGGGTGCCGTTCAAGGCGACCGCCGGGCTGCACCACGCGATCCGCAACACCGATCCGGAGACCGGATTCGAGCAGCACGGGTTCCTGAACCTGCTGCTGGCGACCGCGGCGGCGATGTCCGGCGCCGGCGACGCCGAGCTGGTCGCCGTGCTCGCCGAACGGGACGGCGGGAAGATCGCCGCCGGGGTGTCCACTGTGGATGGTTCGGTGCGCGAGCGGTTCCGGTCGTTCGGCACCTGCAGCGTCAACGAGCCCGTCACCGAGCTGGCGGCACTCGGCCTGGTACCGGCCGAGCTGGCCGAGGAAGAAGGAGAGACCGCGTGACCAGGATCGAAATCCCCTGGGATTCGTTGTTCGGCAAGGAAAACCTGCCTTACGGCGTGTTCTCCGCATCCGGCGCCGAGCCACGGGTCGGCGTGCGGGTCGGCGATTCCGTCGTCGACCTCGCCGTCGTGCTAGGCGACGACGTCTTCGCGCGGCCGACGCTGAACGCGTTCATGGCGCGGGGATACGACTTCTGGGTCGAGACGCGCCGCCGGATCACCGAGCTGGTCGGCGGGGACGTGCCGGACACGGCCGTGCACCCGGTGGGCGAGGTGCGGCTGCACCTGCCGGTGGAGGTCGCGGACTACGTCGACTTCTACGCCTCCGAACACCACGCCTCCAACCTCGGCAGGCTCTTCCGGCCGGACGCGGAACCGTTGCTGCCCAACTGGAAGCACCTGCCCGTGGGCTACCACGGCAGGGCGGGGACGGTCGTGGTCTCCGGCACCGGCATCGTGCGCCCGAACGGCCAGCGCAAGGCGCCGAGCGAGAGCGCGCCGACGTTCGGCGAGTGCCGCCGTCTCGACATCGAGGCCGAACTGGGCTTCATCGTCGGCACCGGCTCGCCGCTGGGTTCGGCCGTGCCCGCCGCGGAGTTCTCCCGGCGGGTGTTCGGCGCGGTGCTGGTCAACGACTGGTCGGCCCGCGACATCCAAGCGTGGGAGTACGTGCCGCTGGGCCCGTTCCTCGGCAAGAGCTTCGCGACCTCGATCTCGCCGTGGGTGGTGCCGCTGCTCGCGCTGGAGGCCGCGCGCGTGCCCACTCCCGTGCAGAGCCCGGAACCCTTGCCGTACCTGCGAGAGAGCGAGCCGTGGGGGCTGGACATCGACCTGTCGGTCTCGTGGAACGGCGAAGAGGTCTCCCGGCCACCGTACCGCTCGATGTACTGGTCGCCCGCCCAGATGCTGGCGCATCTGACGGTCAACGGCGCGTCGTCGCGGACCGGCGACCTGTACGCCTCGGGCACCATCTCCGGACCGGAGAAGGCACAGCGCGGCGCGTTCATCGAGCTGACCTGGGGCGGCAAGGAGCCGATCCTTGTGGGTGGCGAGGAGCGCACCTTCCTGGAGGACGGCGACGAGGTCGTCATCACGGCCACCGCCCCAGGCTCGGACGGCGCCAGGATCGGCTTCGGTGAGGTACGCGGCCGCATCCTCCCAGCACCGGGAAGCTGAAGGGGACTTTCCTCGCGCAGGATGAGCTGAAGGGGGGGTGTGGTCGCGGGGGGTGTTAGGTATCTCGCCCCGAACCCCGCCGGGGGGCGAAGGGGGGGGGAGGGGGTGGGCGGGGGCGCGCGAGG
>NZ_JBHYIK010000019.1:35170-44188 GCF_042739735.1 Amycolatopsis sp. NPDC059027
CCCGCGCCTCGCGGTCCGTCCCTGAGAGGCTCGAGCTGGCTCGCCGCGCTGCCAGCAGGAACTGGCCCCCCCCCCCCCCCCCCCAACCCCCCCGTCTGGTCAGATCAGGTGGAGCTGCTTCAGGTCGTCCGCGTACTTGCGGATCAGGGACGCCGTCACGTGCGGGATGTCCTTGTCCGAGCCCACTTCGGCGTCGCGCACGGCGGCGCGGAAGTGCGCGGTCGGGATCCCGCTGCCCGCCACGGGTTCGGCGGGCTGGGCGAAGGCGTGCAGGAGCGGCAGGAGTGAGTGCTGCTTCTGCTTTTCCGGCAGGGCGCGGATCGCCGTCTCGAAGCGAGTGAACCACTCGTCGTAGTCGTCGACGCGTTCGATCGGGTAACCGGCCGCGGTCAGCCAGTCGACGTAGGTGTCGAGCGAGATCCCGTCCTCGTGCGGGTTCAGCACGTTGTAGGTCTCGTAGCCCTCGGTGGTCCCGGCGCCGAGCGTGGCGATGGCCTCGGCGGTGAAGTCGGCGGGCAGGCCGTCGTAGTGGGCGGGCTCGGTGGTCCGGTAGAACGAACCCGGCGCGATGCCGGTGACGACGAGGCTGAGCAGCAGCCGGGTGAACATGTCCGGCACGTTGAGCTGACCGGTGTACCGGCTGTGCGCCAGGATCATGTCGGACCGGAACACGGCCACCGGCAGGCCGTACCGCTCGTGGGCCTCGCGCAGCAGCACTTCGCCCGCCCACTTGCTGGTCGCGTATCCGTTGGCGTAGCTGTCGTCCAGCACGCGCACCGGGCTGGTGACGCGGATGTCGGACTCCTCGTCGCCGGACGAGGCCTGCGCCGCGATCACGGCCACCGTCGACAGGTAGGTGACCGGCTTGAGTTTCGTGGTGAGCGCCAGGCGGATCAGCTCGGCCGTGCCGGCCACGTTCGGCCCGAACAGCTGGTCGTAGGGCAGCACGTGGTTCACCAGCGCGGCCGGGTGCACGATCAGGTCGACGTCGGCGGCCAGCCGCTGCCACGTCGGCTCGTCGAGACCGAGATCCGGTTCGCTGATGTCGCCCGCGAGCACCTCGAGATGCTCGGCGGCCAGATCCTGGAAATGCGACCGCAACGCGGAGTCGCCGCTCTCGAACGCGTCGTCGAGCCGTTTGCGCGCGGCCTCCGCGGTGCTGCCGCGGACGACGCAGACCACCTTGCCGCCGTCCGGCGCGAGCCGTTCCAGCCATTCCAGGCACAGGAAGCGGCCGAGGTAGCCGTTCGCGCCGGTGAGCAGGACCGTCCGAAGAGGACGGTCCGGGCGGGAGAGCGCCGTCGCGCCGGAGAGAGTGTCCGGGTCGATGAACTTGTCGAGCGTGAGGTCGGCGGCACTGGCCTCGGTGCTGCCCTCGCCGTGGACGGTGGCGAAGCTCGGCCGCTTCGTTCCCGGCTGGAGGGCCTTTTCGACGTAGTCCGCGAGCGTCCCGAGGGTGCTGGCCGCGCTGATGACGACGCCAACCGGGACCTCGACGCCGAAGATTTCCTTGAGCAGCGTGGAAAACGACAACGCGGACAGCGAGTCGCCGCCCAGGTCCAGGAAATGCACGTCCGCGCCGAGCTCCCCGGAGGCCGAGCCGAGCACGGCCGCCGCGGCCCGCGCGACGGTGTCGAACACCGGCTTGTCCCGCCCGGTCGCGCGCAGTTCGCGCAGCGCGCTGGTTTCGCGGTGGGCCAGCTCGGCGTACAGCTGCTCCAGCCGCTCTCCGTAGTGTGCCTTGAGCTGGGGCCGCAGCAGCTTCCGGATCCCGGACAGCAGGCCGTTTTCCGGGGAGAACGGCTCGGTCTCGATGAGGAAGTCGCGCGGGATCTCGTAGGAGTTGAGGTCCTCGTCCTTGGCGATCCGCTGCAGTGACTCGCTCACCAGCGCCTTAACCTTCTCGGTGGCGCCGCCGGCGCGTTCGAGCGCCTCCGGGGTCGGGACGACGACCGCGAGCAGGTACGCGCGCTCGCTGCTGCCGTAGACGTAGATCTGCCGGATCACCGGGCTGGCGGCGAACAGCGCTTCGAGCCGTGACGCGGCGACGAACTCGCCCTGCGAAAGCTTCAGCACGTTCTTGCGCCGGTCGACGTAGACGAGTTCGCCCGGCCCGGCTTCCGCCATGATGTCGCCGGTGTGGTAGTAGCCGTCCTCGTCGAAGACCTCGGCCGTGGTGTCGGGACGCTTGAAGTAGCCGGGCACGAGCGTGGTCGACTTGAGCAGCAGCTCGCCGCGCGGATGCGGCGAGTCCGTGTGGAAGTACCCCAGTTCCGGGACGTCGATGAGCTTGTAGCCGAGCACCCGCCCGCGCGTGATCTTCCGGTCGAAGAGGACGCCACCCGCTTCGGTCGAGCCGTAGGCGTCGTGCAGCGGAACGTCCAAAATGGACTCCATGAACGCGGTCAGCTCGGCCGAAAGCGGTGCGGAGCCGGAGCCCGCCCAGGCGATCCGGCCGCCGAGGAAGTGCTCCCGCAGTTCGGCCTTCACCTCGGCCTCCACTGCCGGGCGATCCGCGCCCCGCGCGTCCAGCTCGCTCTGGAACCGCTGGAACAGCATGTCGCAGATACGGGGGACCAGCATGAGCTCGGTCGGCCGCGCGAGCCCGATGTCCTCGAACAGCGTGGACAGATCGCTTTTCGCGACGAAGTACGAGGTGCCCCCCTTGGCAAGGGTGCCGAACAGGACGGCGCGGCCTGCCAGATGGCTCATCGGCATGAAGTTGACGCCGAGGAGCGGCAGCTCGGCCCGTTCCGGCCAGAAGCCGCGCCACAGCTCGACGACAAGGCGATCGGTGTAGATGGCGCCCTTGGGCGTCCCGGTGCTGCCGGAGGTGTAGATCAGCAGCGCCAGCCGGTCTTCGTCCGCGCCGGTGAATTCCGCCGCCGGCGGCAGCGCTTTGCCGCGCGCCAGCACGTCGGTGAGCGAGTCCAGCGCGATGGTGCTGCCCAGCTCGGTGAGCCTGACGCGCGCGGCCTCGAACTCCTCGCGCTCGTCGTCGACCTCCGGGTGGTAGTCGAAGACGATCAGCCGCCGGACGGATTCGCTGTCGGAGACCACTTCGACGGCTGTGGCCAGGTTCTCGACGCTCGTGGCGAGCAGGCGCGGGCCGGTCTCGGCGATGATGGGCTTGAGGTGACCGGCGGTGGCGCCGGCCTGGAGCGGGACGGACACCGCGCCCAGCCGGACGCACGCGAGGTCGAGCGCGGCGTAGTCGGCGCTGGTGAATCCCAGCGTGGCCACGAAATCGCCGTCGTGGACAGGGGCGTGGGGGTCACGCTGCCATTCGGCCGCGATCGCGCCGACGCGGGACCACAGCTCGCGGTAGCTCACCGTGTCGAACCGCGGCAGCAGGCGCCGGGTGGACCGGCCGGTGGCCGGATCGGTGACCAGTTCCGCGGCGCGTTCGCCGAGCGCGGGCCGGTCGGCGTAGCCGTCCATCACCGTCGCCACGAGCTCGGCGAGCGCAAGCCTGGGCCGGTGGATCGCTTCGGTGACGCCCGCGAGCGGCTGAGCGTCGCGGACCTGCGCGTCCGTCTTGGACAGCTCGGCGATCCGGCGTGCTTCCCGTTCGTCGGCCCCGGCGTTGTTCGCCATCGTTCAGCCCTCCTTGGGTCTCGACCTCCTGGGTTCCGGTGGCGGCACTGACACCGGAAAGTAGATGTGCACTACAACTAAATTTACGCTTCGCATTCGGACGGTCGCGGGAAAGCGCCCTGTGATCTGGAACTCCTTGTGTCTGATCCGTCACGGCTGGTACAGGTTGACTGTCCTGTGGGGACACCGCGGCGCGGGCGCGCCTGGCCTCGGTGTTTTCCGCGCTCACGGCGCCACGGCTGCGGTGATTCGCCGAATTCCCTTGACCGCACTGTGAAATTTCACAGGCGGGAATCCACAAAGGACGTCCCAGATGGCGAGAGCACCGCGCCGGAATTCCCGCGATCAGTACGTTGTCGCGCTCCGGTCCGCGGCGAACACGGCTTCCACGGCGGTGGCGATCCGGAGCAGCTCACCGTCTTCGAAGATCCGGCCTTCGAGGCACATTCCGACCGGCAGCGCCCCGGCTGCAATCGGCGCGGGCACGGCCAGCGCGGGCTGCCCGGCGACGGTGCCCGGCTCGGTGTTGCGGATGACGGCCGGGAAGCGCGGCAGCGTGCGCCCGTTGAGCACGACGGTGTCGTTCTCGCCGATTCGTGCCGGCGGGACGGGGCAGGTGGGCCAGAGGAATGCCTCGGCGCCGGAGGTTTCGAACGCTTCCCGGTACGCCGAGCGCAACCGCCAGCGGGCAGCGCACGCGGCGGCATAGCGCTCCGCGGTCACGGGCGCGGAGGCCAAGCCTTCGATCAACGCGCGGACGTCCGGTGAGGCGACGCGCGACGCGATCTCGTCGAACCCGGCGGTGGCCAGCGGTGACCCCGTGAGCACCAGCCGCTGCCGCAGCAGGCGGGCGCATTCGAACCGGACGATCTCGATGCCGGATTCGATGGCGGTCGTGAGGTCGTCGCGCACCTCGACGTCGACGAGCTTCGCCCCGGCTTCTTCCAGCACGGCCAACGCGGCGTGCGCGGTGGCCGCCACGGCGGGGTCGAGGTCGTGGAATCGGTTGCGGAGCACGCCGATCCGCAGACCGTCCACGGTGAGCGGCTCGCGCGGCGCGGAGGTCCCGGTGATCACCTCGTCGACGATCCGGACGTCGTGCACGGTGCGGGCGTGGACGCCCACGGTGTCCCGGCTGTGCGACAGGTTGACCAGCCCGCCGCCGGGGTAGCGGCCCGTGGACGGCCGGAACCCGACGATCCCGCAGAAGGCCGACGGAATGGTGACGGACCCGCCGGTGTCGGTGCCGAGCCCGATCGGCACGGCGCCGAGCGCCACGGCGACGGCGCTGCCCCCGCTGGAACCACCCGCCGACCGCGAAGGATCCCTCGGATGGCGGACCGGCCCGGTGAACGCGTTGTCGCTGGTGATGCCGAACGCGAGCTCGTGGAGGTTCGTCTTGCCCAGTACCGTCGCACCCGCTGCCTTGAGGGCGCTGACGACTCCGGCGTCCGCATTGGCCACGGAACCGTCGAAGAGCGGGCTACCGGCCGTGGTGGCGAACCCCGCGACGTCGATGTTGTCCTTGACCGCCAAGGGAATTCCTGCCAGCGGCCCGTCGGCTCGGGCGCCGGGCGCCGTCCCGACGGCGATCCATGCGCCGTGCGACGTAGCGCTTTCCCGGGCCCGCTCGACGAGCTCCGCCCATTCCGGCGCAGAGGCGTGGAGGTCGTGGTCGTCGTGTCGCATGGGGGAGCAGTTTGCCAGGCGGGCGGCGGTCCGGGAACGGAAAAGCTCACCGCGGCAGTCTTCTGCCCCGAACGTAGGAAGTGAGGAAGCCGCCCGCGGCGCACAGGCACACCAGGCCGCCGATCACGATGACGGCGATCCCGGCTTCGGGGACGCCATGGACGAGGTGTTCCCCGGAAATCCCGGTGGCCGGGTCGATGTACCGCTCCTCGCTGTCGGGATGGGTCACGAGGTACAGGATCCCGGCGACGATCGCGGCGAGACACGCGGCGGCACCCGCCAGCAGCCAGCCGCCGCGGTCGCGCTGCCACTCCTCACCGGTGAGCCGCTTCGCGTCCGGGCACCGCGCCAGCGCGGTCCGGCCCACGGCGGTGTGGTCGGCGGCCAGCCCGTCCACCCGGACCCGCTCGCCGTCGGCGAAGTGGAGCACGCAGGTGTACCCCGTGCCCAGGTGCCGTTGGAGCGCGTGCCGCGCCTCGCCGCCCTTGACGGTGATGGCGGTGACCCGGTCCCACGACCAGCCCGCGAGCCGCCGCCGTCCGGCGTACACCACGCCGTGCTCCCGCACCTCGACGAACTCGTCCCGCCCGCCCCGCAGCGCCCGGACCGCCTGGGAAGCCGTGATGATGGCGGCGACGAGGGTGAGCCCGAGCAGCACGCCGATCGCCTTGCGGCCACCCGCGCTGTCCGCGTCGCCGCCGAGCAGGGCCCACAGCCCCAGCCAGCCGCTGGCGACCGCGATCACCAGTGCCCAGCCGGCGTTGGCCCACCGCTTCCGGTTGTCCACCCGGTGCCTGCCGAGCAGCGGCCCGAGGTCGGTGAACATGTCCTTCCCGTCGATCATCCGGTCAGCCAAGCAGCCGGGAGCCGAAGGGACACCGGCAAAAACGCCGTCGGGCGAACAGTGCGGGACGCTGCCCCCGCCGGGCCGGTTGCTGCGCGGGAACAATGCGGTAGCCGGATCGGGGGTACCTATTTTTCGCGGATCGCGACGAAAGTCGCTACTGCCGCATCTCGGCAGGAATCACCCTTGAGCGCACCGGATCACCGGTCCCGGCCACGGTGTTCGTGTCCGGGCTACGCCAGCGTGAACGGCGCGGCATTCCTCGCGCCGGAACCTCCCCTCGCGAAAGTGAGTTTGCCGGTATGCGCACAACGTCTCCAGGGCGACGTCTGCTCGCCCGCTCCGCCATCACCTTGGTAGCCGCGGGCGCGGCCATCGGCTTCATCGCCCCGGCCACCGCCACCGCGACGACCATCGAGGGCTATTCGCCCACGGTGCAGCGCGCCGCCGTCGCGGACCTCGCCGCGGAAGCCGGGATCACCGAGGCGGCCGCGACCCAGCTGCTGCGCACGCAGGCCGCGAGCGCCGAGACCTTGCAGAGGGTCACCACCTCGCTCGGTGCCCGCGCCGCCGGCGGTTACCTCGACGCCGCGGCGAAACCCGTGGTCAACGTGCTCGACCAGGCCGCCGCGGACCAGGTCACCGCGGCGGGCGCGCAGGCACGGCTGGTCAAGCACTCCAGCGCGGCGCTGACGGCCGCGCAGGACGCCCTGCAGGCGCTGCCCGCGGTCACGCACACGTCGATCGGCCTCGACCCGAAGACCAACCAGATCGTGCTGACCGTGGCCGACGCGGCCAAGGGCACCGACGCACTGCTGCAGGCCGCCGAGTCGCTCGGCGACCGGGTCCGGGTGGAGCGGCTCTCCGGCGAGATGCACACCGCGATCTACAACGGTGAGGCCATCACCGGCGGTGGCACGCGCTGCTCGGTCGGCTTCAACACCAACAAGGGCGGCCAGAACTACATCGTCGACGCGGGGCACTGCACCCGTGCGGTTTCGCAGTGGAACGTCGGCCCGTCGCAGGGTTCCACCTTCCCTGGCAAGGACTACGGCCTGATCCGCAACACAACCGGCAGCGCGCCCGGCGCGGTCACCCTGTGGAACGGCTCCAACCAGAAGATCAGCTCGTCGGCCGCGGCGACGGTCGGCCAGCGGATCAGCAAGAGCGGCAGCACGACGCATCTCACCACGGGATCGGTGCAGCGCCTGAACGTGACCGTGAACTACGCCGAGGGCGCGGTGCGCGGGCTGATCCAGACCAGTGCGCTGGTCAACCCCGGTGACTCGGGCGGCTGCCTGTTCGCCGGCAGTGTCGGCCTCGGCATCACCTCCGGCAAGGGCGGCGGGACGTCCTACTTCCAGCCGGTCGGCGACGCGCTGAGCGCCTACGGCGTCACCCTCAACTGAACCCGGTAGGAGAACGCCCCGGCCGCCGTGCCGGGGTGTTCTCGTCTTCGGACAAGAACGGCAGGACGGCTTCGACGAACGCGCCGGGCGCGTCCCGGTGCACGCGATGCCCGGCGGCGACCTCGACGAGCCGGGCGTCCGGGATTGCCTCCGCCAGCAGCCGGATCCGTTCCTGGGAAACCATGCTGGCCGGGCCGCCCGCGACGACGAGGGTGGGCGCGGTGATCGAGGCGAGCCGGCTCCACCAGGCCGGGTCGGGGGTACGGAACCGGCGGAACAGCGGGCCCACCAGCCGCCAGTCGTAGTCGACAGGCGTCGGCGGTTCGGCGGGTGGCTCGGGGAGCGGTCCGGCCGGGACCGTGTGCGGCGGCGGGGCCGCTTCCTCGACGACCAGCCGCCGGACGCGTTCGGGATGGCCCGCCGCGAACAGCTGCGCGACGCTGCCGCCCATCGAGTGCCCGACGAGGTCCACCTCGCCGAGCCCGCGGTGGTCGAGGAACGCCAGCACGTCGCCGATCATCAGTTCCAGCGAGTAGTTTCCCGGGCGCGAGCTGGCGCCGTGCCCGCGGGCGTCGAGGGCGATCGCCCAACGGCCGGCCGCCGCGAGCGCGGCCGCGAACGCGTCCCAGGTCACCGCGCCGCTCCCGAGACCGTGCAGCAACACGACCGGCTGCCTCGCGGGGTCGCCGATCTCACGAAAGCCGATGGTCAGGTCGCCGGCGGACTCCGTGCCGGTGCGGATCGGTCCGAGGTCGATGGTCACTCCGCGAACTCTATCCCCGCCCACCGACATTTCCGGCGCCCACGACGCACGCTGTGCTGTGCCACGGCTTTCCCGGCTGTCCTTTATGGACTTTCGGTGCCATGAAGGGCCCCTGCGCCACCTTCGCTGTGCCTGGTGGAACGCTACCGGACAGGCCGCGGCCTGTCAGAACAGCGCGAGCTGGTGCTTGCCCGGCCCGTCCGGCTCGACGAGCGCCGCACAGCGCCCGCAGCTCACCGGCTCGTCGACCGGGGTGAGCTGCTCCGGGTTCCACCCGTTCAGCCCGGCCCCGCACGCGGGAAGCCAGTCGTCCGGGAGCATGCGGTGCACCGTGCCGGACGGGGCGCGGCCACGGACACCACCGCCGTGCCGGGCCACCCAGCCGGCCAGGTCGTCCGGACGGAGCGGCCCTCGGCGGTGATGAGGTGGCATACGGCGCCGGAACGTCCGCAACGGTGTGCGGCCCACCGCGAAAAGCGCCGGCGGATCGTCGTAGGCCTCGTATCGGTCGTCCACGTTCACCAGCATGCCCGACACCACCGACAGTTCCGGGCCGCGCGGCGGGCGGTCTCAGCCAGGCGGAGCAGCGACACAACCCGTTTCGCCCACAGTGCCAGGTGCGTGGGGGGGGGGGCGGGCGGGGGGGGGGGGGGGGCCCCCGCCGGGGGGGGGGGGGGCCGCGCCCGGGCGCCGGCACCGGCGGGGGGGGGTCAACA
>NZ_JBHYIK010000019.1:44198-55220 GCF_042739735.1 Amycolatopsis sp. NPDC059027
GCTCCGTTCGGGACGTTCATCGTCGGCAACGGAGCGTTCGCGACGTCAGGACCGGTCCGGAAGCAGCGCGTGCGTGCAGTACACGAGCCCCTTGCAGTTCGTGTCGATCATCCGGTCCCAGTCGTCGAGGCTCGCGGCGTGCGCCGGTTCCAGCCCCAGCGCCAGCCCGGCGTTGTTCACCAGCACGTCGACGTCGTCCAGCGCGGCGAGAGCCCGCTGCGCCGCTACGCGATCCCGCACGTCCAGTTCGAGCGGCCGGACACCGTCCAAGGTGGCCAGACGCTCCGTACGCCGTGCGGCGCCGATGACCTCCGCGCCTTCGGCGGCGAAGCGGCGCGCGATCGCCGCGCCGAAACCACTGCTCGCGCCGGTGACGAGCACCTTCACGACGCCACCTCCGCCAGCAGTTCTTCGAGCGCGGAGTTGAACACATCCGGCCGCTCCAGGTTCGGCATGTGCGCGGCTCCCGGTACGACCAGCAGGCGGGCCCCGGGAATCCGGTCGTGCAGCAGCCGCGCGTCGGCGAGCGGGGTGAACTCGTCCTGTTCGCCGACCACCACCAGCGCCGGGACCCGCACCGTGGCCAGCATGTCCACATAGGACGGACGCTCGGCTCTGCCGCGCAGTGCCGCCGCCGCGCCCTCCGGTGGCGCCGCGCGCATCATGCCGGCCACCAGTTCGGCGGTCTCGGGGTTGTCCCGGCTGACCATCCTGTACCGCACTTCCTCGGCGTAGCCGGACATTCCTTCCCGGAGCAGCCGATCGGCCATCTCGTCGCGGGCCCGTACCCCGTCCGGCGTCTCCGCTTCGGCGCTCGTGTCCGCGAGCACCAGCGCGCGCACTCGTCCGGGGAAGAGCCGGTGGAACTCCAGGACGATCTGCCCGCCCATGGACAGGCCGCCGAGGACGACGCGTTCGATGCCGAGGTGGTCGAGCAGCGCGGCGAGGTCCTTGGCGAACACGTCCAGCGGTGTCTTGCCGGGCACCACGGTGCTGGCTCCGTAACCGCGCAGGTCCGGGGCGAGTACCCGGTGGCGGGCGCCGAAGTGCGCCAGCTGCGGGCGCCACATCGAGCGGTCGAACGGGTGGCCGTGGACCAGCAGGATCGGCTCGCCCTCGCCGCGCTCGTCGTACTCCAGGTTGATGCCGTTCACGTGCATCGATGCTCCCTCCGCCTGGTTGACGCCACCACGCTATCGAGAGCACTATGTCGGTGCAATGAAAACAATGTACTCGGAGCAATGAGGGTGAACGTGCCGGATTACCGCAGAGTGGCCGACGCGATCGCGGCCGACATCGCCGCCGGCCGCCTCGCTCCCGGCGACCGGCTGCCACCGCAGCGCCGGTTCGCTCGCATGCACCGCATCGCGAACTCCACCGCGGCCAGGGTGTACGGCGAACTGGTCCGGCGTGGCCTCGCGGTCGGCGAGGTCGGCAGGGGCACGTTCATCCGTGCCGGTCAGGACGGCGTGGAGCCGGCGCTGGCCGAACCGGCGGACGCGCGCGTCGACCTGGAGCTGAACTTCCCCGTGCTGCCCGGTCAGCCGGCGCGGCTGGCGGAGAGCCTCGCGGGCCTCCTGCGCGCGGACGCGCTGGGGGAGGCGCTGCGCCCGGCGCAGGTCGTCGGCACGCCCGCGGCCCGGGAGGCCGCCATCGCGACGCTGTCGCGCGCCGGCTGGACGGCACCGCCTCCGCTGTTCGCCGGCAGCGGCAGGCAGGCGATCGCGGGGGCCATCGCAGCGCTGGTGCCCGTCGGGGAACGGCTCGGGGTCGAGGCGATCACCTATCCGGTGGTGAAAGCCGTGGCCGATCGCCTGGGGGTCGCGCTGGTCCCGCTCGAGACGGACGGCGAGGGCGTGAGTCCGGCCGCGATCCGCGCCGCGGCGCCGTTGCGCGCGGTCTACCTGCAACCCACGCTGCACAACCCGCTCGGCGTGACGATGCCCGAATCGCGTCGCGCCGAAGTGGCTCGCGTGCTCAGGGAACTGGACTGCTACGCGATCGAGGACAGCATCTATGCCTTCCTTCGCGAGGAGCCAGCGCCGCTCGCCGCGCACGCTCCCGAACGCACCGTCCTCATCGACAGCCTGTCCAAGCGGCTCGCACCGGGCCTCACGATGGGATTCGCCGTCCCGCCCGCTTCGCTGTACGAGCGCGTGGCCGCCGCGTTGCGTTCCGGTGGCTGGGTCGCTTCCCGGTTCGCGATGGAAGCGGGAACGCGCTGGCTGGCCGATGGCACCGCGGCGGAAATCGCGCGCGACAAACGAAAAGACGCCGCGGATCGCCAGCGACTGCTTGCCGAGCGTCTCGCCGGCTTCGACGTCCGTGCCGACTCCGGCGCCTACCACTGCTGGTGGGAACTGCCCGCGCCGTGGCGTGCCGAGACGTTCGTCGCCGCGGCCGCCCGGCACGGCATGGCGATCACCCCGGCGGCGGCGTTCACCGTGGGGTCCGGGCACGCACCCAATGCCGTGCGTCTCGCATTGTCCGCCCCGCCACGGGAAATCCTGGCGCACGCGCTGGACACGCTCGCCGCGCTGGCGCGCAGCGACGCGGACGACACCGCCGAATTCTGAGGTCCGCGGCGGCAGTCCGGTACGGGCGTCCGTCTAAACTGGACGGGTGCCCCTCGTCGAGATCACCTACGCGCCCCACGTCCCGGAAAATCTGCTCCGCGAACTGGCGGAATCCTTGCCCCACCTCGTTTCCCTCGCCGTCGAGTGCCCGGAAGAGCCCTACGACGGCGATCTGCGGCCGGGTGACGTCGAACTGCGGTTCCGCGGTCTGGGGCCGTTCGACCGCGGCGGTCTCGACGTGGTGATCGAGGTGCGGTCCAAGTGGTTCGAGAGCCGGGCCCGTGATCGGCAGGAGCGCGTCGACCGGTTGCACGAGAGTGTCGCGGCCGCGACCGGGCTGCGCGACTTCGGGATCTACCTGTCGCTGCCGGTCGCGGCGTGGGCCCAGAGCGAATGACCGGCCTTCACCCCGCCGCTGTGCCGCCGCGGAACGCCCGCCGGTAGGCGCCCGGGGTCGTGCCCACCAGCGCGTGGAAGCGACGGCGCAGGTTGACCGCCGAGGCGAGGCCGACGCGGGCCGCGATCGCGTCCACCGGGAGATCCGTGTTCTCGAGCAGCGTGCGGGCCACGGCCACCCGGCGGGACAGCAGCCATGCGCCGGGGCTCGTGCCGAGCTGGCAGGCGAAGCGCCGCGCCAGGGTGCGCGGCGAGACGTTGAGGTGTGCGGCAAGGTCGGCCACCGACAACGGCGTGCCGAGCCGCGCGCTCGCCCACGTGAGGAGGCCGTTCAGCGCGTCCGCGGCCGGTGGGGACGGCACGTACTGCGTCTGGCCGCCGTCGCGGTGCGGCGGCATCACCATGTGCCGCGCGAGGAGAGCGGCGTGCGCGGCGCCGTGATCCGTGCGGACGAGATGCAGGCACAGGTCGATACCCGCGCCCGCTCCCGCGCTTGTGGCGACGTCGCCGTGGTCGACGTAGAGCGCGTCCGGCGTCACGCTCACCTCGGGGAACTCCCGCCGTAACCGCTCGGCGTTCGCCCAGTGCGTGGTCGCCGAACGACCGTCGAGCAACCCGGTGCGCGCGAGCGCGAACACGCCGGAGCAGATCGTGACGAGCCGCGCGCCACGGGCGTGTGCGCGCAGCAGCGCACGGCGTACGCGGGCGGAGAGCGGTGCCTCCACAGGCGCCCAGCCCGGGATGATCACGGTGTCCGCGGTGGCGAGCGCCGACAGGCCACGGGACACGGACATGGTGTAGCCCGCCGAGGTCGGTACCGGCCCCGGTGTCTCCGTGCACACCTCGAACTCGTAGTGCCGCGGCACTTCCGCCCGGTCGGTGCCGAACACCTCGGCGGCGCAGCCCAGTTCGAACGTCGACTGCACGGGCCGCACCAGGGCCACCACACGATGCATGGCAAGAAAGTACCCCATGGCGTCTTTTCCGACACTGTCCCGCGACGGTTCGCGCGCGGCACCGTGGTGGCATGCACCCCGAGATTCTCGCCCAGGAGGGCTACACCGCCGTCTCCGCCAAGGACGCCCCCGTCCGTGAGCTCTTCCCCGGCATCCGGCTCCGTACACTGTGGACAGGGGCGAATGGCGCACACGCTCACGTGCTGGAGATGGACCCGGGCACGTCGTGGCCGCACCGCGACGTCCACGAGCCCGGACCGGAGGAGGTCTATGTGGTCGCGGGCACGTTCAACGACGGCGCGCGCGACTACCCGGCCGGGACCTTCCTGCACGCTCCGGCGGGCTCGTGGCACGTGCCCGCGACCACCAGCGGCTGCACGCTGTTCCTCTTCTACCCGGAGGGTTAGCCCCGGGAATCAGCCGTAGAAGTGGATGTAGCGGAAGGCGGAAGCGTTGACGTCGTGGACAAGGTAGTGGCCGTCGCCGGTCCAGTTGTAGTCCTCCACGGTCACCGTGTCGCCGTGGACGCTGTCGACGATGGCGACGTGCCCGTAGCGGCCGTTGTCGGTCTGGGCGATGGAGCCCGTGGTGGGAGTATTGTCGACGCGGAATCCGTTGCTACGGGCGTTGTCGTCCCAGTATTTCGCGTCCCCGTAGTTCGCGGCGCTCTTGCCGTGGCGGGCGATGTTGAACGCGGCCCAGGAGACGCACTCGCGGTTGTACATGTTCCAGTCGTCGATGACCGAGTCCTGCGGGACGTTGCGCCATTTCGCCGGGTAGATGTCGCCGATGGTGCCCGCCGTCGCGGACGCCGGGACGGTTCCGTACTCGGCGGCCATCGACACCGGCTGGGCGGCGGGCGCGGCGGCGGCGGTGGTGGTGGTGGTTCCGGTGACGGCGAAGGCGAAAAGGGCGGCGAGGGTGAGCACGGCACGAGACGGTCGGCGCATGGTGAGGCCCTTTCTGAATGGGGAAGGGGGAGAATGCGCCGTGACCGTAAGCCGAAGATCAGGTCTGGCCCAGACCTTTGTGGACTATTCGTGCCGCCGGCGTCGAATTCGCTGGTCGCGGCCCGCTGTTCACAGAATTGCCGCCCCAGTGCCAGCTCGCGCCCCAGATACCGGGACGGACGTCGCGCAGGGCCAGCGTCGCGACGTGCGTGGCGCCGACGGCCAGCGGGCTGCCGGGATGCTGGGGGCCGTCCGGGCCGCGTTGCTCGTACGAGCGGACGTCGGCGGGAATCCGGTGTCCGAAGTGGACTTGGCAGACGTATTCCTTGACCGGCCTGGTGAACCGGCGGTGGTAGTGGTCGATGGGGGAGCGCGGCGGGAGGCGGATTTCGTAGTCCACGACGGTCACCTCGCCCATCGCCAGCGGGTGTTCCAGCCGTAGCTCCCCGGCCACCATGCCGGTGTCCCGGTCCACGCAGACGACCCCGAGCCGCGCGGAACGGACGTAGCGGTAGCACGGGCCGGCGGTCAGGGGCGAGTCCGACTGGTAGTAGGTCATGAGCCGGTCGACGCCGTCGACGGTGGCTTCGGCGACCATCCTGACCTGTAATGATCTTTCGCGGCCCTGTTCGTCGAGGGTCATGCGGTCGTGGATCGACCAGAACGACAGCTGACCGTCCGGTGGCGGCCGCAACTCGCCGGACATCGCCCGCAGCTGCGGCCACAACCGGCGGCGTTCGATCCGGACCGCGGGTTCGCCGAGCCAGCGTCCTCGCGGCGCCTTCGGCCCGAGCCGCGACGTCAGCGTCCCCGTCGCGAGCCCCAGCACCGATTCGAGGTGGGTGACGGCGAGCATGGACTTCTCGCGTTCCGGCTGTGATCGGCCGCTGCGCCAGTAGGAGAGCGCCGAACGCGAGAGCCGCACACCGCGCGCGGCGAGGTGGTGCTGGAGCCGATCGAGCGACAGCCCGGATTCGCCGATCGCGGCGTCCAGCGTGACCGCGAACGATCCGGGAGACGACCGAGTCACCTTCTCAGCATGATCAGCCGCACGTCGTTTCGGAACCGACGAAAGTCCTGGCCCGGCGCGGACCGCGGTACCCGACGAACGGCGCTGGTTCGCCGGAGCGGCGAGCGCGACAGTGGTCTCGTGCCGGGACCGGACGAGTCTTTCGCGAGCGCGCTGGACGCCGCCATCAGTGATGCCGGGCTGACGCTGGACCGGCTGCGTGAGCACCTGGCTTCCCGTGGGGTGCCGGTCTCGCGCAGCGCGCTGGCGTACTGGCGGCACGGACGGTCCAAACCGGGACGTGAGGCGTCGCTGCGTGCGGTGTTCGAACTCGAGCAGGTCCTGGGCCTGGCTTCCGGCACGTTGACCGCGTTGCTCGGGCCGGGAGAGGAACGGCGGGTGCCGCGCGAACGGCGGGAACCGCTGATGGAGCGGCGCAGGCTGTGGCCGTCGGTGCGGCCGGTGTCGCTCGCGTTGAAACCGCCACCGGAGGATCAGGTGCGTTTCTGGTCCGTGCACGACGAACTCGTGGTCGGCGAGCGCCAGGAACGCCTGCTGCGCGTGCGGCTGGTCGCCGAGGCCACCGTGGACGGCGTGACGAGGATGCTGACGTACTACCAGACGGAAGACCTCGCCAGGCGGGCTCCCCGGTTCGCCGCCGTGCACTGCTGCCGGGTGGGCCGCGTCCGAGTGGACGCCGCCAGCGGGCTTCTGGTCGGCGAGCTCGTCTTCGACCGGGAACTGGCCGCCGGGGAGGTGGCCGCGGTGGAGTACGAACTGATGTTCCCGCGAGGCCGTCCCGTCGATGGCTACCACCGGAGACTCACCCGGCCGACCCCGGTGTACACCTGCCAGGTGCGCTTCGATCACCACGTACCGGAAAGCGTTTACCGGTTCGAACAACGTGACCTCGCGGCGCCGCGGCGGCGGGTGGAACGGGTGCGGCTGGGCGACGACCACGCCGTGACGCTGGCGGCGCGTGACGTCGGTGCCGGCATCGTCGGGACCAGCTGGACGTGGTAGCAATTCTGTGAACACAGGGGAGTGACCAGCGGTTATCCCGCTGCCACGGCGTGGTTTCCACAGCGCCTGGAGAAATCCGTGTCGCCGTTCTTACCGTCCGTAGTGCTGTATTCCCCTCCTCATCACACCCCGGAGCAGCACATGCGAAAAGCCTCCCTGCTCGTGGCGGCCGTCCTCGCGACGGCGGCCTTCTCCCCGCCGGCGGCGTCGGCCGCGCCACCGCCGCTGGTCCCGCTCGGGACCGCACCCGCCGTTCCCGCCGGCGCCACCGCGGACAGCGCGGCGCTCCCCGGACGGATCACCGTCTCGGTCGCCCTCAAACCCCGGGACGTCGCGGGCGCCGAGCGATACGTCGCCGACACGGCCGACCCGAATTCCCCGGTCTACCAACGCTATCTGAGCGTCGCCGACTACACGGAGCGTTTCGGGCCTTCCCCCGGGGCTGTCGACCTGGTGCGGAAATACCTGGCCAGCAAGGGATTGCGTGTCGAGGACGTCACCGGCAACCGGCAGGTGGTCACCGCGTCCGGCACACCGTCCGAAGTGGAGAGTGCGTTCACCACCTCGCTTTCCGGCTTCCACTCGGCCTCCGGTGAACGCTTCTTCAACGCCACCAAGGGAACCGCGGTGCCCGGGGACGTCGCCGCGGTACTGCGCGGTGTCACCGGCCTGACCAACCGCCCGGCGGCGCACCGCGCGGGTGCCCCGGCGGGGCCGGGCGGGCCCGCCGGTGGCTATACCCCGGCCCAGCTGCGCACCGCGTACAGCATGACCGGCCTGTCCGGCGCCTACGACGGTTCGGGCGAGACGGTCGGGCTGATCGAGTTCGACACGTTCAAGCAGTCGGACATCGACGGCTGGACGCAGTACTTCAAGCAACCCGCCGTCACTCCGGAGCTGGTGAAGGTCGACGGCGGCGTACCGAATCCCGGCAGCGACCAGATGGAGGTCACCCTCGACATCCAGGCGGTGGCCGCCACCGCGCCGAAGGCGAGGCAGATCGTCTACTCGGCGCCCAACTCCGATCAGGCGTGGGTGCACGAGATGGCGAAGATCGCCTCGGACAACAAGATCACGATCCTGTCCGGTTCGTGGCTCAACGGCGAGGTCTGCGAATCGGACCCGATCGCGGCCTCGCACGACTCCTACACCCAGCTCGCCGCGCAAGGCGTCACGATGCTGTCGGCGTCCGGTGACTGGGGCGGCACCGGCTGCGGCTACCGGGGCGACAACAAGACCGTCCAGGCCGATTACCCGGCAAGCGACCCGCTGTTCACCGGCGTCGGCGGCACGCAGCTGCGGACGTCCGACAGCGCCGGGACCTGGCAGTCGGAGTCGTGCTGGAACCAGGGCAGCAGCGGCAACACGCGTTCGGGCGGCGGTTACTCGAAGATCTACAGCCGTCCCGACTGGCAGCCGGGCACGAACCAGTACCGCTCGGTGCCGGACGTCTCGCTGCTGGCCGACTACGGCGCGGGCGCGTTGTCGGTGTACATGAACGGCGGCTGGCTCGACGTCGGCGGCACCAGCCTGTCCTCCCCGCTGTGGGCGGGTTACGTGGCGATGCTGAACCAGAAGTCGCTCGGTGGTGGGAAATCACGGCTCGGCCAGCTCAACCCGAGCATCTACCGGATCGCCGGGTCGGCCGACTACGCGAGCACGTTCCACGACGTGACTTCCGGCGGCAACGGCACCTACAACGCGGGCACCGGCTACGACCTGTGCACCGGCTGGGGCTCGCCGAAGGCGGACGCCCTGGGCGCGAAGCTGCTCGGCGGTGGTGACACCCCGCCGCCGGCGAAGGACTTCACCCTGACCGCCTCGCCGTCCTCCGGCAGCGTGGCAGCGGGCAAGCCGGTGAGCACGACCGTCACCGCGAACGCCGTCACCGCGGCGTCGCCAGGTGCGTCGCCGAGTGTCGTGGGCGGTACCCCGACCACGACGGCCGAGCACCCGTTCATCATCTCGATGCGCCGGGAAGGCTCGGCGTTCCCCGGCCAGCAGTCCTGCACGGGCACGCTGTTCGGGCCGCGCACGGTACTGCTGGCCGCACACTGCCTGCTGGAGAAGCCGGGCCACAAGTGGTTCGTCTACGGCGCCGACGATCTGACCAAGGACACCGGCACCACCGCCGAGATCGCTTCGCAGTGGGTCCACCCGGCCTACGAGGACTGGCGGATCGGTGCCGACATCGCGGTCGTGACCCTCGACAAGGACATGCCGGTCCCGGCGGGCATCACCTATCCCAAGCTGAACACCGACCCAAGCCTGGAGGCGGCCGGGACGAAGGGACTCTCCATCGGCTGGGGCCAGATCGCCGCGAACACCTACAGCAACGTGCTGCGTCAGGCCGACGTCCCGGTCGCCGCGGACAACGCCTGCAAGGGCAAGTACGTCGACAACCAGGGGCGGGAGGAGTACAAGGTCCCGGCCATGCTGTGCACGGGTTACGCCGATCACCACGCGGGCGCGTGCATCGGCGACAGCGGCGGCCCGTACCTGGTGGGCAACACGGTCGTGGGTGTGTTCTCGTGGATGTCGACCTCGTGCGACTGGTACGCGGTCTACACCCGGGTCTCGACGTACGCCGCGGACGTCGCCCCGCACCTGCCCGGCGGCGACACTCCGCCACCGCCCGGCGCGATCAGCCTGACCGCGTCGGGTCTGCCCTCGGGCGCGACGGCCGGGTTCAGCCCGGCGAGCGTGGATCTCGGCGGGCACTCGACGCTCACCATCACCACGAGCGCCAGTACCCCGGCCGGGACCTACGACGTCACGATCTCGGGCAAGAGCGCGAAGTCCACGCAGACGGCGCGCTACAGCCTGACCGTGACCGGCGGGCCGGCCGCCGAGCTGAAGCTGACCGACCCCGGCACCCAGAACAGCCGGGTCGGCCAAGCGGTGAACCTGGCGTTGCAGGCCTCCGGCGGAACCGGCCCGTACCAGTGGTCGTCCACGGCGCCGCCGCCCGGCCTGAGCCTCGATCCGGCGAGCGGCGTCGTCTCCGGCACGCCGAGCAGGCCGGACAGCAGGCAGGTCACGGTGACGGTCGCCGACGCGGCGGGGAAGAAGGCCACTGCCTCCTTCTTCTGGTTCGTCTTCGGCTGAGCCTGTCGGGCGGTGCCACCCGGGGAGGAGTGGCACCGCCGTCCCGTCCCGGCACTGCGAGGACAGGATCCACAATGGACACCGGCTCCGCGCGGCACTGGGTCCTCATCGCCAGTTCGGCGCTGTATCTGATCTGGCCCGCCGACGCCGAGCCGCCCGCCGGCTGGCGGCGCACCGATTTCGGCGGCACCATGGCGGAATGCGCGGCGGAGGCCGACGCGCTGTGGCGAGGCAGGCGGCCCGTACGGCCGCACCCGGCTCCGGATCCCGTCGTCCTGCCCGGCGACGACCTGTGCCGGGTGCGGGACCGCATGGTGGAGAACGTCTTGGGCGAACTGACGACGCGCCCCGCCGCCGTCCCGTATCTTCGCGGCGGATCGCGGGAAACCGTCGCCCGCCTGGTCGGGGAGATGCTGTCCCGATGCCTGGACGCGCTCGAACCCGGCCGGGCGTTGAGCGCGGGGACCGGTGCGCTCCGGCCGCGTCCCACCGAACCCGCGGCCGTTCGCTTTGTCGTGCTTCGCGAGGCCGGAAGTCTGGTCTGGCGCCAGCTCGCGGTGCTCATCGGTCCTCGCCACACGCCCCCGCGTGAGGTGTGTGCGGCGGCCGAAGCACTCTTCGACTGCTTCGTCGAGCTAGCGGAATGAGCTGACCAGCGCATCTGCGCAGGTCAGCCACACAGGGTGACCTGCCTGCACGCCCGTTTCCGGGGCACGCTAGAGTACTCACATCGCACTCCACGGAGTACGGACCCGGGCTGTGGCGCAGTTTGGTAGCGCACTTGACTGGGGGTCAAGGGGTCGCAGGTTCAAATCCTGTCGTCCCGACGGAAACGTCGCAGATCAGTGGGGTCCTCCGGGGCCCCTCTTGATCGTTTCCGGTGACGCCGTCTCACAATTTCTCATGCACGCTATTGATCAAGGTCAGCCGGCCGTCAATACCGGGCAGCGGCAACGGAATCCGCGCAGCGTCACCGTTCCCAAAAAACCCCGCTAGAAAACCGC
>NZ_JBHYIK010000019.1:55230-126915 GCF_042739735.1 Amycolatopsis sp. NPDC059027
GCGGGGTCCGTTTTAAAATCCGTCTCCCCCCCCGGGCCTAACCCGGGCCTGGTGGCGGGGTTAACCCCCCGGCCCCCGGGCCCGTTTTCATTCCGGGCCTACCGGAGCCCCGCGTCGACGGCGTTCATCAGCACGCCGGTGTCGCCGGACATCTCCCAGGCCATGACGCCGAGGAGTCCCTTGGACTTCAGCCAGGCCATCTTCTTCCCGATGGACCACGCGTCGTCGAAGGTCCACCACTGCCCGTTGTTCCCGGTGTAGCAGTACGTCGCGATCGCCGGTTCCGCGTGGTAGACGGTACAGTTGGGCACGCTCGCGACCAGGTTCGCGTAGCCGCGGGTGCCCGCCTCCTCGGCGAACTGACCCGGTGCGGCGCCGTTGGCCGATTGCCACGCGCCGTGTTTGCCGCCGTCGGCCACGCTCTGCCAGCCTCGCCCGTAGAAGGCGAGCCCGAGGGTGAGTCTTCGCGGATCGACGCCCGCGTCCGTGTACGCCTTGATCGCGCCCTCCACGCTGAAGTGGAACTTGTACGGATCCTCGGCGTCCACGTACAGGTTGCCCTGATGACCGGTGCGCAGCGGCTCCCACGAGTTGTCACTGCCGGACCCGTGGAAGTCGTAGCCCTGCACGTTGGCCACGTCGAGCGAGCTGAACACCTTCGGCAGTTCCCAGCCCGAGGCCACCTTCGCCGGGTCGGCGGGGGTGAAGGCGTGCAGCTGGTAACGCTTTCCGTTGGTCGAGCCGAAGGCGTCCAGCTGGGCGCGGAACTCGGCCAGCAGCGCGGTCAGGTTCTGCTTGTCGTTGACGTTCCAGTGGTTTCCGGCGTGACCGTCGCCGCTGGCCGGCCATTCCCAGTCGATGTCGATGCCGTCGAAGATCCCGGCCGCGGTGCCGGGCCCGCCCGCGCCGCCGTACGACGCGATGTTGCCCTTGATCCACGTGTCGATGCAGGAGCTGACGAACTTCTTCCGCGACGCGTCGGTGGCCGCCACGTCGGAGAAGTACTTCGAATACGTCCAGCCGCCCAGCGACACCAGGATCTTGAGGTCGGGGTGCAGCTTCTTGAGCTTTTTCAGCTGGTTGAAGTTGCCGCGCAACGGTTCCCAGCCGGTGTCGGCGACACCGTCGACGGACTGGTCGGCCGAGAACGGCCGCGAGTAGTCGGCTTCGGCGTCACCCGCTCCGTCGCCCTGGTTCGGGTCCTGCGGATTCGAGGTGGTGCCCTTCGTGACGCCGGACAGGCAGGTGAGGTTGACCGGGTCGATGTTCTCGAACGCGTACAGCAGATGGGTCAGTTTGTTCGCCGCGCCTGTGGTCTGGAGGTTCTTGACGAAGTACTGGCGGCCGTAGATTCCCCATTGGACGAAGTAGCCGACGCGGGCGTAGCCGGACACGATGTCCCCGGTCTTCGCGGTCACGGGCGTGCTCGGGGCGGACACGTTGTCGTAGCCGTCCTTCGCCCGCACGGTGAAGGTGTACGAAGTGGACGGTGCGAGGCCGGACACGGTGGCCGACGTCGTGGTCACGGTCGTGGCCAGGGTGCTGCCCTGATAGACGTCGTAGCCGACGACGCCGGTGTTGTCGGTCGAAGCGTTCCAGGCCAGCGAGACGCTGCTGGAGGTGGCGCCGGTCGACCGGACATTGCCCGGAGTGGACGGTGGCTGGGTGTCGGCGGCCGGATCGTTCGTGGTCACCGACGCGGGTGCGCTGGCGGCGGATTTCGTTCCCTTGCCGTCCTTCGCGACCACGGTGAAGGTGTAGGCCGTCTTCGGCGTCAGCCCGCTGATGGTCGCGCTGGTGCCGGTGACAGAGGTGGCGAGCGTCGTGCCTTGGTAGACGTCGTAACCCGTGACGGGGAGCGAGCCGGGGGCCGAGGCGCTCCAGCTCAGCGAGACCGTGGTCGTTGTCTTCGTGACCACGGACAGGTTCGCCGGCGCTGCGGGCGGGGTGTCCGGCGAGCCGTCGCAGTTGGCGTCGTCGATCCGGCACTGCGTGGGTTGAACCCCTGAGCTGAGACGGAAGGTCGGGTTGTACGGGAAGGTCGAAGCGCCCGGCTGCAGCGTGGCGATGTAGTACGCGGGCGTGAGCGTGACGAGGTTGCCCGACTGTGTCACGGTGCCGTTCTCGCCGGTGCCGGCGGTGACCCCGGAGGGCAGCTGGAAGGTGATCGACCAGTTGCTGACGGCGGCGCTGCTGGTGTTCTTGACGGTGTAGGAGCCGTTCGTGCCGTCGAGCGCGAGTTGCGCGGTCAGGCGGCCGGCGGCCTGGGCGGGGGCGGCGGCCGCCGCGACGCCGCCCAGTGCGAGCAGTGCCGCGGCGAGTGCGGAGCGTAACCGAGGGGGAGTGCGTCTCATGCGGTTCTCCCAGTGAGACGGAGGGAAGGTGACCCTGTGTGGTCTAGACCACAGAACAATGTAACCCCGCTGTTCCGGAAGGTCTAGACCAAATTGGCCCAACCGTCACCCTGGCCAGCGTTCCTACATTGGTGTAGCGTTTTCCGGCATGAGTGAAGGAACGGGTGCGCGGTCCCGGGCGAGGCATCTCGGGCCGGAGCGGCGACGGCCGCAGGTGCTGGACGCCGCGCTGGCCATCGCGGTGGACCAGGGGGTCGCCGCGGTGACGATCGGCGCGGTGGCCGACCGGGTGGGGGTGACCCGCCCGGTGGTTTACGCGTGTTTCGCCGATCGCGTCGAACTGCTGCGGGAGTTGTTGCGGCGTGAGGAGGAATACCTGCTCAACGACGCGCTCGCCGCGTTGCCGCACGGGCGCGCCGACGCGGATGAAAGCGTGTTCACCCACGGTTTCCAGGCGCTGCTGGAGACGGTCGCCAAACGTCCGGACTCCTGGCGGATCGTGTTCGACGCCGACCCGGATCCCGCGGTCGCCGACCTGTTCGGGCGCGGCCGCGCGGTGGTCGCCGAGCACGTCACCCGGCTGCTGCGGCCGACGCTGAAGCAGTGGGGGACCCGTGACGCCGACCGCAAGCTGCCGGTGCTGGTCGAGCATTTCATGTCCGCGAGCGAGGGGGCGGTCCGTTCGCTCCTGCGTGAGGGGGCCGCGTGGTCCCCTGCCGAACTCGGCGCTTTCGTCGGCGGTGCCGTCTACCGCGCCTTCCGCGACGCATAACGAGGAGGACGATCGTGAACCAATCCCGGATGCTGGCCGGTCACGGCTGGCCGTTCGACGCGGACCGGCCGCGTGAGGATCACGGGCTCTTCGGCCCGGACTCGCCGACCTGGCGGGTATGGACCAATCCGACGGCGTTGATCGCGTTCCTGCGGTCGATCGTCGTGGAGAGCTTCGATCCGTTCCTGACCGCGGCGGTCGACGACTCCAACGGCGTCCGCTACGACCTGCGTGGACGGCTCGACAGCACGTTGACGTACTTCACGATCGTGGCGATCGGTGACAGCCGCGCGGCGATCGAGTCCTCGGAGCTGCTGACGAAGGTCCATGCCCGCGCCACCGGCATCGAGCCGATCAGCGGGCGCCGCTACAGCGCCAACAACCCCGACAGCCAGCTGTGGATCCACATCACCGGATGGCAGTCGAACCTCCACTGCTACGAACGGTACGGACCGGGTCGTCTGTCCACAGAGGACGAAGAACGGTACTGGGCGGACTGTGTCACCGCGGCGGAACTGCAGACGTGCGATCCGGCGAAGGTACCCCGCAGCCGCGCCGATGTCCGGGACTACTACGCGGACACCCGGAAACGGCTCTGTATGTCCGAACGCGCCGCCGGGCTCATCGAGCATTTCCTGCATCCGCCGCGGCAGAAGGGCGAGCCGTTGTTCTGGCCCGCGACGAGGGCGCTGACCGTCGCGACGGTGGCCACCATCCCGCGGTGGATGCGCCGTCTCGGCGGATTCGACCAGCCCGCCGCCCTTGACGCCATGGCGCTGCCGACGGGCCGGGCCGTCGTGCGCGCCGCGACGCCGTTGAAGCGGCGACTCGCCATGGTCGATCGCATCGCACCGTCGGTGCGACCGGTCTGGCAGCAGGCGCTCGCCGGTCCGCCACCGCTGCGGGACGAGGTCCTCAGTCCGTCGCGGGCGCGGGAACTGTACGGGCGGCAGGGCGCGCGAGCCGAGAGGTCCGCCGGGTAACGAGGCCGACGCTCTGTGCTCTCGCCGGGGCACGCAGGCTGGCGGCCGGGTTCAGCGGCCGGTGAAGGTGGCCTTGCCGGGGCCGTCGGCGAGGAACGACTTGACCGCGTTCCGCAGATCCTCGGTCTCGTACAACTCGGCCGCGATCGTCGTGACGTGGGCGTTCGCCTCCGGCACCCCGCCGTGGGCGAAATGCCCGAGAATTCGCTTGGTGGCGGCGTGGGCGCGGGTCGGCCCGTCGGCGAGCCGGGTGGCGAAGGCGCGCGCCGCTGCGTCGAAGCCTTCGGCGGGGAGCACGCGGTTGACGACGTTCCAGCGTTCGAGGGTGGCCGCGTCGTAGGTGTCGCCGGTGAAGACGAACTCCTTGGCCCGGCCGGCCCCGGCGCGTTCCGCGAGCCGCTGCGTGCCGCCCATGGTCGGGGTCAGGCCGACGACCTTCTCGACGAGCCCGAACTTCGCGCGCTCGGAGGCGAGGATGAGGTCGCAGGCGACGGCGACCTCGAAGGCCCAGGTGAGGCACAGGGCGTGCGCGGCGAAGACGGTCGGGAACTCCAGCGCCGCGATGCGGTCGGGCAGCGTGAGCATCCGGTCGAAGAGCACCTTCGCCTCGGCGGCCGAGTCCTGCGCGTCGAACAGGGAGACGTCGACGCCGCCGCTGACGATCTTGCCCTCCGCCCGGATCAGCAATGCGCGGGCCGGTGCGGCCTCCAGCTGCGCGACGGCGTCGACGAACTGGTCGTGCAGCTCGGCGGTGTAGAGGTTCAACGGCGGTGCGTCGATGGTGACCACGGCGAGGCCGCCGTCGCGGTCGAGCCGGACCAGTGCGTTGTCAGCCATGCTCACCCTGTTTCTTCGGCTTCCAGGAGGACGTCCCAATAGTGCTGGGCGTCCGGGCGCCAGTCGACGTGTTTGTGATGGAACAGATCGGCGGCCTGCGCCCCGCACCATCGGGTCGGCAGCAGCTCGGCGGGCAGGCGCGGATCGAGGTAGGGGAACCGGCGCCACTCGTGCACGAGCTCGGTCTGGGCGCGCAGCACGGCGCGGCCGCCGGACGGGCGCAGGTCGCCGAACCGGCCGACGAACTGTTCGTAACGCTCTTCCAGGTCGGTGAGGTCCCACGACTGCGTGACCATGGCCTCCTGCTCGCCGATCTCGCCGTACGCCGCGATGAACGACAGCGCCTGCGTGCTCAGGCCGAGGTCGGCGAGGATGCGGTCGGCCTCTTCCTGCCGCCCGGGATCCGCGCTGATCCACACCCCGGCCACCGGCGAGCCGAAGCCCGCCCAGGTGAGCCGGGTGCGCAGCCGATGGCGGAGATCCCGTTTCGCCTCCGGCACCGAGATCAGCAGGATCAGCCAGCGGCCGTCCCACGGCGGCCTGTCCCGGCCGAAGGCGTAGACACGCTCCGCGGCCTCGGTGAGCAGGCGGCGTCCCGGCGGGGTCAGCGACCATCGCACGCGACGGCCCAGCCGTTCGGAAACGATCCAGCCCTCGGCGGCGGAGCGGGCCAGCGCCTGCCGCGCGGATTTCTCTTCGACACCCAGGAACCCGAGCACGTCGACCAGCATCGACGTCCAGACCGGCGTGCCGCGGGGGAGCGCGTACTCGCCGAGCACGGTCATCAGGAGCGACCGGGCACTGGTGTGGCTGACTTCGCGGCGTCTGCTGACTTTCGGCCGGGCCGCGGTGGTGCGTGGCTCCGCCATCGTTGGTTCACCGACCTCACTGCTCGGGTCGTGCTGGCGCGAATTCGGAAACCCGATCAGGTTACCGACGAAGAGTGATCGGAAGACTACTCCGCATGGAGTGTTGATCGATGCGGGTCGGAGCCGGGACAGTGCTTCTCCTAGACTCGGATGCCTCATGAGCGCCACACTCGTCGCGAAGGATCTCGCCGCCGCCCACGGTGACCGGACGTTGTTCTCGGGCCTCGACCTGGTCGTCGCGCCGGGCGACGTCGTCGGTCTCGTCGGAGTGAACGGTGCCGGGAAGTCGACGCTGCTGCGGACGCTGGCCGGGCTGAACCGCCCCGAGGAAGGGGAAATCCGGCTCAATCCGCCGACCGCGACCGTCGGCCACCTGCCGCAGGAACCCGAGCGGCGACCTGGCGAGTCGGTCCGCGCCTTCCTGGCCCGCCGCACCGGTGTCGCCGCCGCGCAGGCGGAGCTGGATGTCGCTACGGAGGCGTTGACCGAGGACGTCGCCGGCGCGGACGAGCGGTACGCCGTCGCGCTGGACCGCTGGCTGGCGCTGGGCGGTGCCGATCTGGACGACCGCGCCGGCGAGGTAGCCGCGGAACTGGGCCTCGCGGTGGACCTGGAACAGCCGATGGTGTCGTTGTCGGGTGGGCAGGCGGCGCGGGCGGGGCTGGCCTCGCTGCTGCTGAGCCGGTACGACATCTTCCTGCTCGACGAGCCGACCAACGACCTCGACCTCGACGGGCTCGCGCGGCTCGAGCGGTTCGTGACCGGGCTGCGGGCGGGCACCGTGCTGGTGAGCCACGACCGGGAATTCCTCGCACGCACGGTGGATCGGGTCGTCGAACTGGACCTCGCGCAGCGGCAGGTGCGGGCGTATGGCGGCGGGTACGAGGCCTATCTGGAGGAGCGCGAGGTCGCCCGGCGGCACGCGCGTGAGGACTACGAGGAGTACGCCAGTACCCGGGCGGCGCTCGAAGCGCGGGGCCGGATGCAGCGCGCGTGGATGGAGAAGGGCGTCAAGAACGCCCGTCGCAAATCCCCCGACAACGACAAGAACGCCCGGAAGTTCCGTGCCGAGGCCACGGAAAAGCAGGCGTCGAAGGCAAGGCAGACGGACCGCATGATCGAGCGGCTGGACGTCGTCGAGGAACCACGCAAGGAATGGGAACTGCGGATGGAGATCGCCGCGGCACCCCGGGCCGGCGCGGTGGTGGCGACCCTGCGCGGCGCCGTCGTGCGGCGGGGCCCGTTCACGCTCGGCCCGGTGGACCTGCAGATCGACTGGGCGGACAAGGTCGCGGTCACCGGCGCGAACGGCGCGGGCAAGTCGACGCTGCTGGGCGCGCTGCTCGGCAGGGTCCCGCTGGACGAGGGGAGTGCCGCGCTCGGGCCCGGCGTCGTCGTCGGTGAGGTCGACCAGGCACGGCGGCTGTTCCTGGGCGAGCACCCGCTCGCCGAGGCGTTCGCCCGCGAGGTTCCCGAGTTCGCCGACGCCGAAGTCCGGACGCTGCTGGCGAAATTCGGCCTGAAGGCGGCGCACGTGCTGCGCCCGGCCGCGACGTTGTCGCCGGGGGAACGGACACGGGCGGCGCTGGCGCTGCTGCAAGCGCGCGGGGTCAACCTGCTCGTGCTGGACGAGCCGACGAACCATCTCGACCTGCCCGCGATCGAACAGCTCGAGGCGGCGCTGGACCATTACCCCGGCACGCTGCTCCTGGTGACCCACGACCGCCGGATGCTCGACGCCGTCCACGTCACCCGCCGCCTCGAAGTCACCGACGGCAAGGTCACCGAGGTCTGAGCGCTACCGGCGGTTGATGGTGCGGGTGATCCCGGCGACGACCGTGGTGGCGAGCAGCCAACCGGCGGCGACGAGCGCGTAGGACAGCCACTGGTAGCCGCCGTGCGGGTTGACCGCCTTCGCCTGGCCGAAGTCCACGATCGGCAGCAGGAGGTCGAGCGTGTAGACGAAGGGGTTGAAGACCGGCGCCTTGCCGGCGTCCAGCGCGGGCGGGTGGTGGAAGCCGAACACGAGCGTGCCGACGGCGAGGAGCAGGGCGAGCCAGGCCGCCGCGCGGAGCGGCCGGTAGCCGTACCCGACCGTGACGTCCTGCAGATAGCCCCAGATCCTCGCGTACCGCGGCCGGGTGCCGCGCTGGTGTCGCTGCCTGGCCAAGCCGACTTCGCGGGCCGAGACGTCATCGCCGACGCTGCTGTATGCGGCAGCGAGTTGCGTGTAGCTCTCCGGGACGAAGCCGTCTTCGTTGCGTTTCAGCAGAGGCAGCCGTTCTCGCGCGGGCAGGTGGGGCGCGAGGGCGCCGTACCGGAGACCGTTGAGCTTCACCACTTCTGGCCAGACCTCGGGGGGCGCGGTGAGCAGGTCGAACCGCGCGTTCTGCAGGCTGACCAGCCCGCGGATCGGCTTCGCCTCGCGCAGCGACAATTCGGCGGCGGAGCCACTGCTGACCCGCAGGGCCAGGACGCCGTCGTCGTTCGACAGCTCGGCGTGCGCGAGGTCGAGCCTGCCGGTGATCTTCCCGCCGCGCAGGTCGACGCACCCTCGCGCGGACACCCGCGTCGCCCGCAGATCGGCGCCGACGACGACATTGTCGGCCCGCAATGCCTTGCCCCCGGCGGAAGTCAGCGTTGCCTCGGTGATGTCGAGGGTGCCGCCGACGCGGGCACCGGTCAGCCGGACCTCGCCCACGGTGGCCAGTCGTGACGCGAGCACGCCGGACCCCACGCCGAGGTTGGTGCCGTCGAGGCAGACGTCGCCCGGGCTGCTCAGTTCGGCGTCACGCAGGTTCAGCGCTCCGTCGATGGCCGCCCCCTCCATGGTCACCGGCCCGATGGCCTTCAGGCCGGGCGCCCAGAGGTCGTTCTCGATGTGCGCGGTGTCCAGCCGCAAGGCTCGGCCCTCGGTCGCTTCGAGGCGGGCGTGTTCGGCCAGGAGCGGACCCGCGATGCGCGCGCCCGCCAAGCGGACATCCCCGGTGACCCGGCAGGCGGTCAGGTGGAGAGCACCCGCCATACGGACTCTCGCGCCGCGAAGGCCTGGCAGTACCGACGCGTTGAGGTCGAGCTGGCGGGTCCTCGCCGCCTCGACGTCGAGCAACTGGTCGAAGTGGCAGGCGTGGAACCGGACCGGGCAGGGGACGTCCGCGCCTGCCAGGTCCAGCTTGCCGCTGATCCGCGCGCCCGCCACGCGCAGTGCCGGGACCACGCCGTCCTCGGCTTTGCCGGTGAGCAGCAACCATCGCAGGAATTCGGCCCGGACCGTCCGCTCGGGTCCCCACGAAGCGCCGTCGTCGGAATCCTCCCGGAAATCGGCCTCCGCGCCGCGGGCGAACGCCCGCAGCACCCGATCCTCGGCCGGACTCAGCTCCACCACAGGCCCCCATCCGTCGGCTCGCCGGATGTTCTCACAGCACCTGTCAGCCCTTGGTGGCTCCTCCGGTGAGGCCCTTGACGAACTGCTTCTGCAGCGCCAGGTAGAAGATCAGCACGGGCAGCGTCGCCAGGAACATCAGCGCGAACACGCTGCCGAGATCGGCCTGGTACTGCCCGATCGACCGGTAGATCCCGGTCGTGATCGTGGTGCCCTGGCCAGGGCCGAGGATGATCAGCGGATCGATGAAGTCGTTCCAGATCCAGACCCCGAGGAAGATCAGCACGCTCGCGGTCGCCGGGCGCAGCAAGGGAAACACGACGCGCCAGAACACCTGCATCCGGTTCGCGCCGTCGAGCCTGGCGGCCTCTTCGAGCTCGATCGGGACGCCGCGGATGAACCCGCTGAACACGAACACGCCGAACGGCACGTAATAGCCGACGTTGAACAGCACCAGCCCCGGCACGGTCGCCATGAGGCCGGTGACACGCAGGACGTCGGTGATCGGGATGAGGATGACCTGCGGCGGGATCATCAGCCCGGCCAGCAGCACCAGGGTGAGTACCCTCGTCCAGCGTTTCGCCGACCGCGCGAGGTAATGCCCGAGCATGGCCGACAGCACGGTGAGCACGAGGATCGACAGCACGGTCACGACGACGGAGTTGGTGAGGCTCACCCAGAACAGCCCGTCCGGGCGCGTCAGCACCGCGTGGATGTTCGCGAGCGTCGGCGGCAGCGGGAGCGACGCCGGTTCCCGCGCGATGGCCTCGCCGCGCTTGAACACGTTCGCCAGCACGAGGTACAGCGGGACGGCGAACGCCGCCGCGACGACGACCGCGATCACCGGACGCGGCCACGAAAGGCGCTTCACAGGTCCACTTCCCGGCGTCGCAGGAAGTGCAGCACGACCGTGGTGAGCGCGGCGACGATCACCAGCATCAGCACCGCCATCGCCGAGGCGTAGCCGATGTGGTTGGCGTCGAACCCGGTCTGCAGCACGTCGAAGGCGATCGTCGCGGTCGCGCCGGAGCCCGGTCCGCCGTTGGTGATCACCTTGACGTAGTCGTAGGTCTTGAAGGCCGAGATCAGCAGCACGACGGTGTTGATGGTCAGCGACGGCGCGAGCAGCGGCCAGGTCACCGCGCGGAACCGCCGCACCGGTCCGGCGCCGTCGATCTCCGCGGCCTCGAGCAGCTCCGCCGGAACCCCTTGCAGCCCCGCCAAATACACGACGACGCAGAAGCCGAGCAGCTGCCAGCACACGATCGAGGCGACCGAGTACAGCGCGAGGTCCGGATCGGACAGCCAGCCCGGCGGATGCTCGACGCCGAGCGCGCGCAACGCGGAGTTCAGCGGTCCCTGGTCGTCGAGCAGCCGCGACCACACGATGCTCACCACCACCGAACTGAGCACCACCGGAGTGAAGAACACGCTGCGCAAAGCGTTGTACAGCCAGCCTTTCCTGTCCAGCAGCAGCGCGACGCCGAGACCGAGCACATTGGGCACGATCACGACGATCAGCGTGAGCACCGTCGTGACGCCGAGCGCGGTGCGGCACTGCTCGTCCGCGAACAACATCGCGTAGTTCTCGAAACCGACGAATTTCACGGGCGGGTTGAACGGGTTGTAGTTGGTCAGGCTGTAGCCGAAGCTGATCACGATCGGCGCCAGCACGAAACACGCGTAAACGAGCACACCGGGTGCGCCGAACGACGTGAAATGCCAGAGCCGTCCCGAAATCGGCTTACGCCGGTGGCGTGCGGGAAAGCGTTCTCCCACCGGCGCCGCCGCGAGATCCGTAGCCATGCCCGGCTCAGCCCGCCTTCGCCCATTCGGTGTCCAGGAAGGCACAGGCCTCCGGGACGGTTTTCCGGCCGGTGATGACGTCCTGGGCGGCCTGGTCCACTTTGTCCTTCATCCCCGGCAACAGCCCGTCGTCGGCGGTTTCCCAGCGGAACGCGTGCACCACGGCGTTCTCCTGCACCGCTCGCTGGTACAGCTCGTAGCCCGCCTTGAAAGTCGGTCCGACGTCGGCGGGAGGCTGATAGCCCTTGACAGCCGGGAAGAGACCATCGGCCTTGACCGACGCGTCGAGCTGGCCCTTGTCGAGCTGGAAACCGAGGGCGAACTTCTTGGCGGCGTCGAGGTTCGCGGCCTTCGCGTTCACGATCATGCCGCCGCCGGTGTACGCGGGAACGACGCGTTTTCCTTCCACGGCAGGGAAATCGAAGACGCCGATGTCGAAGTCGTGCTTCTTGGCGTCGGCGTTCGCGGCGAACCAGTTACCCATCGGGTACATCGCGCTCTTGCCGTCGAGGAAGGCCTGCTCGGTGGCGGCGTAGTCGCGGGAAACGCTGGTCTTGTCGAGATAATCGCGCGCGGCGAGTTCGGCGAGCCTGCCGAAGGCCTGCTGGAAAACGGAATCGGCGAACTTGACCTTGCCCGCGCGGCGCTGGGTCAGCCAGTCCGGGGTCGTGCCGTAGACCTCGGTGCTGACGAGCCCGGAAAGGATCATCGACGACGGGAAACCGTCCTTGCCACCGCCGATCGTGAACGGCGTGCTGCCCTTGGCCTTGAGTTTCCCGGCGTCGGCGACGAGTTCGTCCCAGGTCTTCGGCGGCACGGCGATTCCGGCTTCGGCGAACAGCTTCTTGTTGTAGTAGATCGGCGGTATGGTCTGCGTGTTCGCGGGCAGCTGGTAGTACCCGCCGCGCACCGGGTTCGCCTCGGGGAACTGGAAATCCTTGAGCTCTTCGGGTTTCCACGCGTACAGATTCCCGGCTTCGGCGAAACCGGCCGAGTCGACGGCGATCATGACGTCCGGGAACTGCCCGGACTGCAGCAGCTGCTTCGCGTACGACGTCCGCCCGTCCGCGGTGGGGGCGACGAGTTTCCTGACGTGGAGGCCGGGGTTCCTGTCCGTGACGCGTTTGATCGCGGCGTCCCAGTAAGCGGGAGTGAGGTTCGGCGTTTCGAAGGTCAGGAAGGTGATTTCGGCGCCGCCTCCGGTGTTCGTGCCGACCGAGCACGCGGTCACGCTCACGGCCAGGAGTGCCGCCACTCCCAGCGCCAGGGACCTTCTCATGGCAGCCGCCTTCCCCGCAGTGTGATACCTGATATATGACGCATTCGATCGGACCTCTGGCGCGATGTCAACCGCCGGATAGCATCAAAACCGGCTCAATGCCCCCGATACGTCGGAGCTTTCAGATTCGGTTGAGCCGAACCACCGTGCTCGCGTAGTCGCCTTCGGGGAGCCGGAGCGGCAAGCCGTGCGAGAGCAGGACGGCCCCGCTGTGCTCGTCGCCCGAGTCCGGATCGCGGTAGTGGGCGGCGGGATCGAGCCCGTCGAGCCGGAGCGGTGCCTCGGGTGCCGGAAACCGTCCGCGCGGCCGATACGCGAAGACGACCGCTCGCGCTGTGTCGGCGGCGACGTACTGAAGCGCGGTGACGCCGTCGTCGGCGGGACGCAACCGGTACAGGCGCCCGTGCTGCACCACCTCGCGGATGTCCCGGTACAGCGCGATTTGCTCGCGAGCGAACGCGAGATCCTCCTCCGGCCACTTCCCGATGTCGCCGCCGATTCCGAGCACTCCGGACATCGCGACGTGGAAGCGAAAACGCAGCGGGATGGACCGGCGGGTGCCGAAGCCGGGGACGTCGGTGACCCAGGCCGACATCGTCCGCGCCGGATACACCTGCCCGAACCCGTGGTGGATGTCCAGCCGGTCGAGGGCGTCGGTGTTGTCGGACGGCCAGACCTGGTCCGCACGGGCCAGCATGCCGAGATCGGTCCTGCCCCCGCCGCCACCGCACGCCTCGATCCGCAGCGCGGGATGGCCGGCGCGGAGCCGGTCCATCACCGCGTACACCGCGCGCGTGTGCTCGACCCACAACCGGTCCGGATCGGCTTCGCCCGGCCAGCCCGCCTCGCTGAACGGACGGTTCATATCCCACTTCAGGAAGTCGATCCGGTGCTCGGTGACCAGCGTGTCGAGCCACTCGTGCGCCCACGCGGCGACGTCGGGCCTGGCGAAGTTCAGGACCAGCTGGTTGCGCAGCTCCGAACGCCGCCGGTGCGGCTGGTGCAGGACCCAGTCCGGATGCGCGCGGTAGAGGTCGCTGTCCGGGTTGACCATCTCGGGCTCGACCCACAGGCCGAACTTCATCCCCAGCCGGTGCACGTGGTCGACGAGCGGGCCGAGGCCGTCGGGAAAGCGCTTTCGGTTGACGTGCCAGTCGCCCAGCCCCGCGTGGTCCCCGGTCCGTTCGCCGAACCAGCCGTCGTCCAGCACGAACAGCTCGGCGCCGAGCGCCGCGGCCTGCTCGGCCAGCGCGCTCTGCCCGGCGACGTCGACGTCGAAACCCGTTGCCTCCCAAGAGTTGTAGAGCACCGGACGCGTTTCGCCGGGATGCGGCAGGACGTGGCCGAGGACGTAGCGATGCCACTCCCGGCTCGCCCCGCCGAATCCGCCGCGGGTGTAGAGGCCGGCGAACACCGGGGTCGTCAGCCGATCACCGGGGCCGAGCCGATGACTGACGCCGTCCTGCCCGAAGCCGCCGCTGACGGTGACGCGGCCGGTCGAGGCGCGAGTCGTCGTGATCCGCCACGACCCGCTCCACGCCAGCGCCGCGCCGTAGACCTCGCCATGGCGCTCGGTCGCGGTGCCGTCGTCGAGCATGACCCACGGATTCGCGTGGTGGCTGGTGATCCCGCGCCTGCTGGCGGCCACGGTTTCCCCGTGCGCCAACGGATCCCGTCGCAGGGCGCACTCGCCCGCCCATCGGCCGGTGACGTGACTGAGCCGGTACCCGGGCCACCGCGGCAGCACCCAGGACGCCGAATCGGCGCGGACCACCTCGACCTCGTCCCCGTCGTTGCCGAGTTCGAGCCAGCGCTCGACGACGTCGGTGCCGCGTGCGATCCGGTAGTGGAGCGTGAACCGCAGCGGATAGTGCCGGTCGCGGAACTCGAGCCGCAGGTGCGGCGCGTCGATCGTGTATCCGGTGTACTGCCATTCCACCGAGCGGGTGTGCTCGGTGAAACGGATCTGCAGCGCCGGGGGCCAGTACCGGGTACCCCCGTCGGCCGCGAGTTCGTCGAGGCCCTCGTCCGGGTCGTTGAACCCGTCCCACCACGGCCGTGACCCGGTGCCGAGCCCGGCGATCTGCGCGAGCGTCAGCGCCGGGCCCCAGTAGACGTGCCGCGGGACGTCCTCGTCGGTCAGCCGCAGGGCGTAGGACGTGGCCGCGGTCCGGAGCACCCAGGTCCGCGTGCCCTCGTCGCACTCGATCATGTCAGCGATCCTTGCGCGCTCACCCGGCCGCGGTCATCCCCCGTCCCGGTCATCGGGGCAGCGGCGTTCAGGGCCGATCGGTCAGATAACCACCCATGGTGGTGAAGTACTCGTCCGCCGTCAGCTCGACGTCGCCTGCCGTCCGGACCCGTTCGACGACCAGGCCGGGCGACTGCCCGCGTCGTGCCTCGGGGCCGGCGACGATGACGACACCGTCACCCTCCTTGATGAAGATCCGGCCCGGCGTCCCGCCGTAGTGGCCTCGCGAAACGGACGCCTTGACGATCCGCAGCCGCTCGCCGCGGTGGTAGGTGAACGCGTTCGGGTAAGGATCGGACTGCGCGCGCACGAGCCGTTCGATGTCCTCGGCGGGCCAGGTCCAGTCGATGCGGCTGTCGCGCGGAGCGCGCTTGTGGAAGAAGCTCGCCTTCGACCGGTCCTGCGGCACGGGCACTACGTTCCCGGACTCGATGAGCGTCAGCGCCTCGATGACGATCGGCTCGATGAGGTCGACCGTGCGGTGGAACAGGTCGGTGGTCGTGTCGGACGGCCCGACCGGGACGGCCCGCTGCAGGACGATGTCCCCGGCGTCGAGTTCGCCGTCCATCATGTGGGCGGTCACGCCGACCTCGGGCTCGCCGTTGATGAGCGCCCAGATGAGCGGCGAAAATCCGGCGTAGGCGGGCAGCAGGGAGTCGTGCACGTTGAGCGTGCCGTGCCGCGGCAGCGCGAAGATCTCCGGCGGCAGCCAAGTACGCCAGTTGTTGGCGACGATCAGGTCGAGGTCGGCTTCCTTGAGCTCGGCGAGCAGTTCCGCGTCGTCGGGGCGGGTGCGCAGCAGCGCGCGGATGCCGTTCTCCCCGGCGAGTTCGGCCACCGAATCCGACCAGATCCTTTCGTAGGCGTGGTCGCTCTTCGGGTGGGTGACCACGAGCGCGACCTCGTGGCCGCCGTCGATCAGCGCCTTGAGGGTGCGGTGTCCCCAGGTCTGGTAGCCGAACATGGCCACGCGCATGAGCTGCCCTTTCGGGGTCGAGGGATGAATATCACCACCAAGGTACTAGTTGAGGCTGTCCTAAGTTAGGTTAGGGTTTCCTGAGCTTTGCGTCGGTGGAACGAGATGCGGCAGTGCCGCGCTAGGGGACCAACATGGCACCAGCAGGAGCCGGTGAGCGGATTCCGGTCTACGACGTCGTGGGGGTGGGCTTCGGACCCTCGAACCTGGCGCTCGCGATCGCGCTGGCCGAGCACAACGCCGCGCCGGGGGACGCGGGCACGGTGACCGCGCACTTCCTGGAACGCCAACCGCGCTTCGGCTGGCACCGCGGCATGCTGATCGACACCGCGACGATGCAGGTCTCGTTCCTCAAGGACCTCGCCACGATGCGGAATCCCACCAGCGAGTTCAGCTTCCTGAACTACTTGCACGGCAAGGGCAGGCTGATCGATTTCATCAACCACAAGAACCTGTTCCCGCTGCGCGTCGAGTTCCACGACTACTTCGAGTGGGCCGCGGCGAAGGTCGACGACGTCGTCTCCTACGGCACCGAGGTACGTTCGGTGCGGCCGGTTTTCGAGGACGGGGAAATCGTCTATTTCGACGTCGAAGCCGTCGCCGACGGCGAGCCGGTGGAGCTGCGGGCGCGAAACCTGGTGCTGGGCACGGGTTTGCGGCCCAACCTGCCTGAGGGCGTGAGCGCGGGGGAGCGGGTCTGGCACAACAGCGAGTTGCTGCACCGGGTCGAGGCGTTGCGCGGCACCGATCCGCGCCGGTTCGTGGTGGTCGGCGCGGGGCAGAGTGCCGCCGAGGTCGTGGCGCTGCTGCACGACGAATTCGGTGACGCCGAGGTGTGCGCGGTCTTCGCGCGGTACGGCTACAGCCCCGCCGACGACAGCTCGTTCGCGAACCGGATCTTCGACCCGGAAGCGGTCGACCAGTTCTACCGTGCGGACGAACCGGTCAAGGAACGCCTGATGCGTTACCACGGCGCCACCAACTACTCCGCGGTCGACCTCGACCTCATCGACGAGCTGTACCGGCGGATGTACCGGGAAAAGGTCCTCGGCGTCGAGCGGCTGCGCATGCTCAACGTCTCGTGCCCGGTCGACGTGACCGACACCGGATCGGGCGTGCTGGTGACCGTGGAGTCGCTGACCACCGGCGAGCGGACCGTGCTGGAGGCCGACGCGGTGGTCTATTCCACCGGCTACCTGCCCGCGGACCCGACACCGCTGCTCGGCGAGCTCGCGGCGGGCTGCCGCCGCGACGACCGGGGCAGGCTGCGGATCGAGCGGGACTACCGGATCGAACTCGACCCCGCGCCACGCGGCGGTGTCTACCTTCAGGGCGGGACCGAGCACACGCACGGGATCACGTCCTCACTGCTGTCGAACACCGCGGTCCGGGTCGGCGAGATCCTGCGGTCCATTGTGGACCGCAGGGCGGCAGCGGTGCCGCCTGCCGAGTACGCGGTAAGCGTTTCCCGCTAGGTCCGTTCCCTGTTCCCCGTGGAGGCATCGATGACCCGCGGCGTCCTGCCCGGTTTCCCGCTCACCGCGGCGCAGGCCGGGGTCTGGTACGCGCACCAGCTCGACCAGGCGAGCCCGGACTTCGGGCTCGCCTGGTCCGTGGAGATCCGTGGCGCGATCGACCTGGACCGGCTCCGCGACGCCGTGCGCCGCGCGGTCACCGAGGCGGAATGCCTGCACGTGACGGCCGGAATGGCCGGCGGCACGCCGGTCCAGTACCCGGTGGCGCCGTCGGCCGGCGTCGACGTCGTCGATCTGACCGGCGAGGCGGACCCGTCCGTGGCCGCGGAGGCGTGGATGTCCGACCGGCTGGGGACGGGCATGAACCCGGCGCGGGGCCCGCTGACCGCCCACGCGGTGCTGACGCTCGGACGTGAGCACGTCGTGTGGTTCCAGCGCTACCACCACTTCGTGATGGACGCGCACGGCCAGCTCGCGCTGACCAGGAGGGCCGCGGCGCTCTACAACGGATCGGACGACGATCCCGGCTGGGCGCTCCCGGTGCTCGCCGACGCCGATGCGGCGTACCGGGAATCCGCGCAGCATGCGACCGATCGTGCCTACTGGCAAGGAAAACTGGCCGGGCGCCCGGATCCGGTCCGGCTCGTGGAACGCTCCGGCGCCCCGGCCCGCCACGGGTTCGTCCTCGCCGCGGCCCGTACCGGTGCGCTGCGGAAGCTCGCGGGGAATCTGGGCACGCGGCTGTCCCGTGTGACGATCGCGGCGGTCGCGGCCTACGCCCACCGGGTCACCGGTGTCGAAGACCTGGTGCTCGGCCTGCCCGTGGCGGCACGTGACGAGGCGACACGGGGCAGGCCGGGGATGACGGCGAACCTGCTGCCCCTGCGGCTGACCGTGCGCCCGGAACACACCCCCGCGCAGCTGATCGAGACGGTGGCAGCCGAGGTCGGCGAGCTGGTCGAACACGGCCGGTATCGCGGTGAGGAGCTGGCGAAGGAACTCGGTGTGCCCGGCGGGATCCACGACCTGGTGGGTCTCGGTGTCAATCATCTGACCACGGGCAACGGCCTCGCTTTCGGGACTGCTCAGGCGTCGGTCCGCCCTCTCGCGTTGGGCCCGGTGACCGATCTGGCGGTCGCGATCACCGATTCCGGCGAGGGACATGGTCTGCGGATCGATCTGGAGGGGGTCTGTACCCCGGCGGAGTTCGTCGGCCACGAGCGCCGGTTGACCAGCGTCGTCGACGCGCTGCTCATCAGGACGGACCAGCCGCTCGCCGGGATCGACCTGCTCAGTGCGGCCGAACGCGCCCGGGTACTGGCGGAGTTCGGCGCCGATCCGGCCGACGCACCCGAGCTGACCTGGCCCGCGGCGTTCGGCCGGGTGGTGGCGAAGACACCGGACGCCGTCGCGGTGGTGTGCGAGGAAGAACGGCTCAGCTATCGCGAACTGGACGCCGCGGCCAACCGCCTCGCCCGGTTGCTGCAGGCCCGCGACGTCGGCACCGAGGACGTCGTCGCGGTCGCGCTGCCCCGCTCGGTCGACCTCGTGGTCGCGTTGCTGGGGGTGCTCAAGGCCGGGGCGGCGTATCTGCCACTGGACCTCGACCACCCGGAGGACCGGCTGGCCTACATGCTCGACGACGCGAGCGCACGTCTCATACTGTCCACGGTGGATCTCGCGGATCAGTTGCCCGCCGGGTCCGAAGTAGACCGCGTGTTGCTCGACGACGCTTCGGTGCGTGCAGAACTCTCCACACTGGACTCATCCACAGTAGACGTCAGCGGGCTGAGGTTGGATGGCGCCGCCTACGTCATCTACACCTCGGGTTCGACAGGACGCCCCAAAGGCGTCGTGCTGTCCCACGACGGTATCGGCAGCCTGATCGTGACGGCGACCGAGCGGATCGGGATCGGGCCGGACAGCCGGGTCGTTCAGTTCGCTTCGGTCGGATTCGACGTCACGGTGTGGGATCTGGTGATGTCGCTGTGCGTCGGCGGCAGGCTGATCCTGGTGCCCGCGCACCGCCGCGTCGCCGGCGTCGAGCTGACCGGCTACATCACCGAGCACGCCGCGACCCACATGATCCTGCCGCCGTCGCTGGTGGCCGCGCTGCCGCGGGAATGCACGCTGCCACGCGGCGCCACGCTGATCGTGGGCACCGAGACCGTGCCGCCGGACCTGATCGCCCGCTGGGCCCGCGACCTGCGCGTCGTCGCCGCGTACGGGCTCACCGAGGCGACGGTGAATTCCACGCTCTGGCCGGCCGAAGCGGACTGGACAGGCCCGATCCCGATCGGGCACCCGGACCCGAACACCCGGTGCTACGTGCTCGACACCGCGCTCAGCCCGGTGCCGGTCGGCGTCGAGGGCGAACTCTACGTCGGCGGTCGTGGCCTGGCCCGCGGTTACGTGGGCCGCGCCGGCCTTACGGCGGAACGGTTCGTGGCGGACCCGTTCGCGGGCGCCGGCGAACGCATGTACCGCACCGGTGACCGGGTGCGCTGGCGCGCCGACGGCGAGCTGGACTTCCTCGGCCGCGCCGATCACCAGGTCAAGATCCGCGGGTTCCGCATCGAACCCGGCGAGATCGAATCGGTCGTCGTGGCCCATCCCGCGGTCGCCTCGGTGGCCGTGGTGCCGCGCGAGGTGAGCCCGGGGGACCGGCGGCTCGTCGCCTATGTGGTGCCCACCACCGATTCGGCGGGCGAGCGCGATGCCGAGCGGGAAGCCGCTCAGGTCGAGCGCTGGAAGAGCGTGCACGAACTGCTCTACTCGGTCGCCGACCGCGACCCGTTCGAAGAGGGCTTCACCGGCTGGAACTCCACCTACGACGGAGAACCGTTGCCGCTGGAGGAAATGCGTGCCTGGCGTGAGTCCACAGTGGATTCGATCAGGGCGCTCGGGCCACGCCGGGTGCTGGAGATCGGTGTGGGCAGTGGATTGATCCTCTCCCGGATCGCCCCGGACGTCGACGAGTACTGGGGGCTCGACCTGTCCGAAGAGGTCGTCGATCTCCTCCGGCGGCGGGTCGCGGAACGACCGGAGCTGGCGGAGAAGGTCCGGCTGCACGCGGCGCCCGCCCATGACCTCGGCGATCTCCCCGGCGGGCATTTCGACACGATCGTGCTCAACTCGGTCATCCAGTACTTCCCGAGCGCCGACTACCTCGCCGACGTGCTGAGTCAGGCCGTCGAGCTGCTCGCCCCGGGCGGCGTCGTGTTCGTCGGCGACGTCCGGAACCTGCGGCTGCTGCGCGCGTTGCGGGCCGGTGTCGCGGTCGGTGCCGGTTCGGCCACTTTGGACGCTGTCGACACGGCTGTCCGCTGGGAAGACGAACTACTGGTGGATCCGGGCTTCTTCCCGGCGCTGACTCGGCATGCGGACGGGATCGCCGAGGCGGATGTCCGGCTCAAACGCGCCGGGTACGACAACGAACTGAGCCGCTACCGCTACGACGTCGTCCTGCGGACCACTGCCGCGCGATCGCAGGAGTGCCCGGTCGTACCGTGGGCCGAGTTGGGCTCGTCAGGCGCCCTGACCGAGCACCTGAGCACCCGGCGTCCGGAGACCCTGCGCGTCGCGGCCGTGCCCAACGATCGGCTGACCGCCGACCTTTCGGCGCTGCGCGGACTCGGTGCCGGGCTGCCTGCCGCGACCGGGCGGCCCGCCGATCCGGACGTGCTCCTCGAACTGGCCGCCGCGGCGGGCTACCGGGGCGTCGCGACCTGGTCCGGCCCGGACACGGACGGCGCGTTCGACCTCCTGCTGGCCCACGAGGATTCCACTGTGGACCTCCGGGGCGACTATCTCGGAGCGGACGCGCCGCTGGCGTCCTTCGTCAACGTGCCCGCGGTCTTCCGTGATCCGGCCGGGCTGATGAAGGAATTGCGAAGCCGCGTCGAAGACGCCCTGCCTCACTACATGGTTCCGTCGGCCTTCGTCGCGCTCGACCGGCTGCCCTTGATGACGAACGGAAAACTCGACCGAGCGGCATTGCCGGAGCCCGATTTCGGGGCGTTGGCCAGTGGTCGCGCGCCCCGCACTCCGCGCGAACAAGCCTTGTGCGCGGTGATCTCCGAGGTGCTGGGCGTTGCTTCGGCAGGTGCGGACGACGACTTCTTCGCGCTCGGCGGCGACAGTATCCAATCGATCCGCCTCGTGCTCGGCGCCGCCGAACGGGGCCTGGTGATCACGCCACGTCAGGTGTTCCAGCATCGCACCGCGGAAGCGCTCGCCGCCTGTGCCACCGAGGTGGTCGCCGAGCCCGCCGTGGACAGTCCGCTGCTGGAACTGTCCACAGCGGACGCCGACGCGCTCGGTGCGTACGAGGAAGTCCTGCCGGTGACGCCGTTGCAGGAAGGTTTCTACTTCCACGCGGCGTTCGACACCGAAGAGTCCGATGTGTACACCGTGCAGGAGGTGTTCGACCTGCGCGGCCCGCTCGACCCGACGGCGGTGCGCCGCGCGGTGCAGGACCTGCTCGACCGGCACACATCGCTGCGTTCCGGCTTCCGCCTGCTCGACGACGGCCGGGTCGTCCAGGTCGTCGCCGGACACGCCGAGCTGCCGTGGCGCGAGGTGGACGTGCGGGACAGCCCCGGCCCGGATCGCGCGACGGCGGCACTCGAAGCCGACCGGACGCGCCGGTTCGCGCTCGATCGGCCGCCGTTGCTCCGCGCCACGCTGGTCCGCATCAGCGAAGACCGCAGCAGGCTGGCGCTCACCTTCCACCACATCGTCGCCGACGGCTGGTCGGTGGTGGTGATGGTGCGGGAAATCCTCGCCCGCTACGACAACCAGGACGCGCTGCCCGCCCCCAGTTCGCGGGCGGACTACCTCCGTTGGCTGGCGGGCCGCGATTCCGACTCCGCCCGGCGAGCGTGGGAGAACGCGCTGGCCGGGATCGAGGAACCCACCCGGCTGGTCGAGACGCCGAGGGGGACAGCTCCGCGCCGTTCCGCGAAGATCCACATCTCTCTCGGCGAAGACGTCACCGGGAAGCTGGGCACGCTCGGCCGGGAACGCGGCCTGACGCTCGGCACGCTGCTGCACGGCGCCTGGGGCCTGCTGCTCGGCAGGCTCACCGGACGCGACGACCTGGTCTTCGGCAGCACGGTCTCAGGCCGTGGCGCCGGGGTGGCGGGCATCGAATCGGCGGTCGGCCTCTACATCAACACGCTTCCGGTCCGGCTGCGCTGGTCCGGTTCGGACACCCTGACGACGGTCCTGCGGCGGCTACAGGACGAGCAGACGGCGTTGCTGGACCACCAGCACCTCGGGCTCGCCGAACTCCAGCGCCTCGCCGGAACCGGGCAGGAAGAGCTGTTCGACACGCTGGTGGTGGTCGAGAACTACCCACGGGACAGCGATCAGAGCGGTGCGCTGACGGTCAGCGGTGTCGAAGTCAACGACGCCGTGCACTTCCCGGTGGCCCTCATCGCCACACCGGGCGAGACCCTGGACTTCAGCCTGAAATTCGACGCGGCTCGCCTCGACGCGCACGCGGCGGAACGGCTCGCCGAACGATTCCTCCGTGTGCTCGAAACGATCGCGGCCGACGCCGATCAGCTCGTGTCCCATGTGGACATCGCATCACCGTCTGAGCTGTCACGGGTCGCGGAGATCAACGCGACCGCGGTGACGATCCCCGAACGCACCCTGGTTTCCGCCTTCGCGGATCAGGTCGCGAAGACACCCGATGCCCCCGCAGTGATTTTCGAAGGCGCGGAGCTGTCCTATGCGGAGCTCGACGCACAGTCGGACGCACTCGCGCGGCGGTTGCGCACGCTGGGAGCGGGTCCGGAGCACGTGGTCGGAGTCACCGTCCCACGCTCGGCCGAACTGATGATCGCGCTGCTGGGCGTGCTCAAATCCGGCGCCGCGTATCTGCCGATCGACCTCGATTACCCGGCCGACCGGCTGACGTTCATGCTCACCGGCTCGGGTGCGAAGCTCGTCGTCACGGAACCCGGCACCGTGGACCGGGTTCCCGTGGTCGAAGGTGTGACTTCGGTGCCGGTGACCGGCCCGGAAGCGCCCGATGCCGTCCCGGCGCCGCCGGATCCGGACAACGCCGCTTATCTGATCTACACCTCCGGTTCGACCGGACGGCCCAAGGGTGTGGTGGTCACCCACCGCGCCATCGCGAACCGGCTCGCCTGGATGCAGCACGAGTACCGCCTCGCCGGAAACGACCGGGTACTGCAGAAAACCCCGTCGAGCTTCGACGTTTCGGTGTGGGAGTTCTTCTGGGCCCTGTGCGAGGGCGCGGCGGTGGTGCTCGCCAAGCCGGACGGTCACCGCGACCCGGCCTACCTTGCCGGGCTGATCCGCGAACAGCGGGTCACCACCCTGCATTTCGTGCCGTCGATGCTCACCGCCTTCCTTGGCGCGGAGGAGGTCACGGACGATCCACGCTGGGCCGATCACCTCCGGCACGTGTTCGCGAGCGGTGAGGCACTGCCCGGCGAAGCCGCCGAGCGGTGGCGTGCGCTGACCGGCGTCCCGCTGCACAACCTCTACGGCCCGACCGAGGCCGCTGTCGACGTGTCGTATTTCGCCTGCCACGGCGGTTCCGGGACGACCGTCCCCATTGGACGTCCGGTGTGGAACACCCGCCTCCACGTGCTCGACACCTGTCTCCGGCCGGTGCCCGACGGCGTCGCGGGCGAGCTGTACCTCGCCGGTGTCCAGCTCGCCAGGGGCTACCACGGACGGCCAGGGCTCACCGTCGAACGGTTCGTCGCCGATCCGTTCGGCGAACCCGGCGGGCGGCTCTACCGCACCGGCGACCTGGTGCGCCGTCGCGCCGACGGCGAACTGGAGTACCTCGGGCGTACCGACCGGCAGGTCAAGATCCGCGGCAACCGGATCGAACTCGGCGAGATCGAGGCGGTCATCGCCGCTCAGCCGGGGGTGACAGCGGCGGCGGTCGTGGCTCGCGACGGCGCGCTCGTCGGCTACGCAACCGGATCCGCCGAGGTCACACCGCTGCGGACGGCGCTGTCCGAGGCGTTGCCCGCGCCGATGGTGCCCAGTGCGCTGATGGTGCTGGACGAGTTCCCGCTGACTCCGAGCGGGAAGCTCGACAGCCGGGCGCTCCCCGCACCCGCCGTTCCGGAAACCGGCCAGGTCGCCGCACCCCGCGACGGCAGGGAACGGCTACTGGCCGGGATCTTCGCCGAGGTGCTCGGGCTGGCGGACGTCGGTGCCGACGCGGACTTCTTCCTGCTCGGCGGTGACAGCATCTCGTCGATCAGTGTGTCCAGCCGGGCCCGGAAGGCGGGCTTCGCACTGAGCCCGAAGGACGTGTTCGACCATCGCACCCCGGCCGCGCTCGCCGCGTTGGGCGGTCCTGCGGAACTACTGGAAACTGTCGCATCACCGTCCGATGTGGACGGTGTAGGTGACGTTCCGCTGCTGCCCGCCGCGCATCGCCTGCGCGAACTCGGAGACGCGGCGGTGCCCGAGTCCGTCGTGCTCCGGACGCCTGCCGCGGCGGACATCGAGACACTGGCCGCCGCTGTGCAATCGGTGCTGGACCACCACGACGGTCTGCGACTCAAGCGTACCCGCGTCGCGTCCGTGCTGTGGTCGCTGGAAACCCAGCCCATCGGCGCGGTGTCCGCGGCCGATCTGCTGCGACGTGGCGAAATCACGGACGAAACGTTCGCCGAAGCCGCTGCCAGGCTTGACCCGGACGCGGGTATCCTGCTCCAGGCGGTGTGGTCCGACGCGGAGGCCGAACTGCTTCTCGTCGCACATCCGCTGCTGCTGGACGTGTGGTCGTGGCCCACGATCGCGGACGACCTCGCGGTGGCGTGGGCGGCCGTCAGCGAAGGCCGCCGACCGGCGTTCGACTCGATCGAGACTTCGCTGCGTACCCACGCCCGGCGGATCGCCGAACGGGCTCACAGCCCGCAGACGCTCGCCGACTTCGAACGCTGGGCGGACCTTCTCACGAGCACGGAACCCCTGCCCGAGACCGGGAACCAGGTCGAACGCACCTTCGCATTGTCCACTGAGGACAGCAGGAAGATCGTCGAAGTCTTGTCCGACGTCGTGCGCGTAGACGTCACGGACGTGCTGCTGGCGGCGCTGAAACAGGCAGCCGGGGACGTCCTGGTCGAGGTCCAGGGCCGTCCGCGCGAGCTGGCGAGGACGGTCGGCGCGGTACACGACGCACGTCCGGTGCGGCTGGCCGGTGTGGGGGAGCCGCTGGAAATCCTCAAGCAGGTCAAGGAGATCGTCCGCACCACGCCGGACAGTGTTGGCTACGGGCTGCTGCGGTACCTGAACACGCAGACTGCTCCGCTGCTCGCGCGGTCGGCGCGGCCTCAGGTCCTCCTGCGTTACGTGGGCCGGGTCCCGATGGGCGGCGAGGACTGGTCGTTCGTGCGGCAGACGTCGGCGCCCGCCGGTGAGCACACTCTGCGTGTCGGCGTGACCTGCGAGGACACCGAGGCGGGGCCTCGCCTGGTCGCCACCTTCGCCGGTCCGGCCGACGCCGTCGCGCTCGCCGAGAGCTGGCTTGACGCACTCCGGGCGCTCGCGGCGGCGGACACGGCGGAAGTGGTCACGCTGACCCCGTCGGACCTGGCACTGACCGAACTCGACCAGGCGGAGATCGACCGCGTCACCGGGCTGGCCGCTCACCCCCTGGTCGACATCTGGCCGTTGTCGCCGCTCCAGGAAGGCCTCTTCTTCCACTCCAGCTACGACCAGGCCCGCGTCGACATCTACACGATCCAAGAGGTCATCGACTTCGACCGCGAACTGGACGCCGGCAGGCTGCGGGCCGCGTGCGCGGCCATGCTGCGCCGCACACCGAGCCTGCGGGCCGGATTCACCAGCGACGGCCTGCGTGGCCCGGTCCAGTTCGTCACCGCCGAGTTCGCCTCACCGGTGTCCGAAGTGGACCTCAGCGGACTGTCCGAAGCGGACCGCCGGGATCGGCTCGCCGAGATCGTCGAGCAGGATCGCACCACGAGGTACGATCTGGCCGTGCCGCCGCTGTTCCGGCTCACCCTGATCCGGCTCGGCGAGGGCCGTGACCGGGTCCTGGTGAACCGGCACCTCCTGCTGTGGGACGGCTGGTCGGCGTGGTTGTTCATCGAGCAGCTCTTCGCGCTCTACGAACTGTCCGGTGACGACCGTGCCCTGCCCGCCGCAGGTTCCTATGTGGACTACCTGTCCTGGCTGTCCGAACAGGACGTCGAGGCCGCGGCCGGAGCCTGGCGGGACGCGCTCGCCGGCTTGTCCGAGCCGACCCTTATCGGCCCGGACACCCAGGGCAGGGAGCCGGTCACCCCGGTAGCGGTCGACACCCTGCTGCCGGCGGAACTCACCGACCGGCTGCGAGAGCAGGCCCGGCGGCACGGTCTCACGGTGAACTCGGTGCTGAACGCGGCTTGGGCGCTCGTGCTGTCCACCATGACCGGCCGTCAGGACGTCGTGTTCGGCGCCGCGGTGGCTGGCCGCCCGGCGGCCGTCCCGGACATCGAGAGCACCATCGGGCTCTTTCTCAACACGGTGCCCACACGGGTCCGTCTGAGCCCCGGCGAATCCGTGCTCGACCTGCTGCGCCGCGTCCAGGCCGAGCGGATGGACCTGACACCGTACGAGTTCATGAGCCTCGGTGTACTCCAGCGGGAGTCCGGCCATCGGACCTTGTTCGACACGCTGTTCGTCCTGCGCAACGCCGACGGTGATGATCGTCTCGCCGGGCTCCGGCATCGGCACGGTATCACCGAGATGGTCAACATCGACGCGACGCATTACCCGCTGACACTCGTGGTGACCCCGGGTTCGCGGCTGCGGGTCACACTGTCCTATCGGGACGATGTCTTCGCCGCGGAGACCGTCGAGGATGTGCTCGGCCGGTTCACTTCGCTTGTGGAGCAACTCATCGGCGACCTCACCGCGCCGGTCGGAGCACTCGATACGCTCTCGGCCGGACGTCGCGCGGAACTGGCGGCGGACTGGGCGTCCAGCGAGAACCCGATGATCGCCGACACGGTCGCGGACCTGCTCGCCCGGCAGGCGGCCAGGTCGCCGGACACGATCGCGCTCGTCTTCGGTGAGCAACGGCTGACCTACGCGGAACTCGATGCCCGCATCAACCGGATGGCGCGGCTCCTGCTCGTCAGGGGAGCCGCGCCGGAAGAGGTGGTCGCACTCGGCCTGCCCCGGTCGATCGACATGGTGGTGGCCCTGTTCGCGGTGCTCCGTACCGGCGCGGCGTACCTGCCGCTCGAACTGGACTATCCGGCCGACCGGCTCGCGATGATGCTGGACGATGCGCAGCCGCTGTGCCTGGTGTCCACTTCGGACGTCGCCGCGGCACTCCCATCGGGGATACCCCGCGTGCTCCTCGACACCGCCGAGGTCGGCGTCGAACTGTCCTCATTGGACGGTGGCGAGATCACCGACGCGGAACGTCCGTTGTTCTCGCGCGATCGCGCCGACCGGATGGAACACCCGGCCTACGTCATCTACACCTCGGGTTCGACCGGGAAGCCGAAGGGTGTCGTCACTCCGTATCGCGGCCTGACCAACATGCAGCTGAACCACCAGGAGGCGATCTTCGCCCCCGCGATCGCCTCGGCGGGCGGCCGTGGGCTGCGTATCGCGCACACCGTGTCGTTCGCCTTCGACATGTCGTGGGAAGAGCTGCTGTGGCTGGTCGAAGGTCACGAAGTGCATGTCTGCGACGAGGAACTGCGACGCGATGCCCGCGCGCTGGTGTCCTATTGCGACGAACACCGGATCGATGTCGTGAACGTCACGCCGACCTACGCGCATCTGCTGATCGAAGAGGGCCTGCTGGACGACGGCGACGGCAGTCATCGGCCGGCGCTCGTGCTGCTGGGCGGCGAGGCGGTGTCCGAATCGGTCTGGAACCGGTTGCGGGACACCGAGGGAACCTACGGCTACAACCTCTACGGCCCGACCGAGTACACGATCAACACGCTCGGCGGCGGTACGACCGACAGCGACATCCCCACCGTCGGAAAGCCGATCTGGAACACCCGCGCCTACATCGTGGACGCCTGGCTTCGGCCGGTCCCGGACGGTGTCGCGGGTGAGCTGTACATCGCGGGCACCGGTATCGCCCGCGGCTATCTGAACCGCCCCGGCCTGACCGCGGAGCGATTCGTGGCTGATCCGTACGGTGCGCCGGGGGAGCGGATGTACCGCACCGGTGACCTCGTCCGGCGCCGCCCCGACGGGAATCTCGACTTCCTCGGCCGGACCGACGACCAGGTCAAGATCCGCGGCTACCGAGTCGAACTCGGCGAGATCGAGACCGCGCTGACCCGGCATCCGCAGGTCGCCCAGGCCGCGGTCATCGCCCGTCCCGATCCCTCGGCGCCGGGCCTGCAGCGGCTCGTCGGCTACGTCGTGCCCGCCGAGCTGAGCGGCGACGCGCGCGACGCGGCCGAGGCGGAGCAGGTCGGGGAGTGGCAGCAGATCTACTCCGACGAGTACACCGAGATCCCGACCGCGTTGTTCACCGAGGACTTCGCCGGCTGGGACTCCAGCTACGACGGTGAACCGATCCCGCCGGCGCACATGCGTGAGTGGAGGTCCGCCACGGTGGCCCGGATCAGCGAGCTGAAACCGCGCCGGGTGCTGGAAATCGGCGTCGGTACCGGGCTGCTGATGGGACAGCTCGCGCCGGTCGCCGAAGAGTACTGGGGCACGGACCTGGCCGCGCCGGTGATCGCGAAGCTCACCAAGGAGCTGGCGACGGAGCCGGAGCTGGCCGCGAAGATCACGCTACGCGCGCAGCCCGCGCACGTGTTCGACGGCCTGCCGCGCGGGCACTTCGACACGATCGTACTCAACTCGGTGATCCAGTACTTCCCGAGTGTCGACTACTTGACCGACGTCCTCCGGTCCGCGACCGAGTTGCTCGCCGCCGGCGGCTCACTGTTCGTCGGCGACGTGCGGAACCTGCGGCTGGCCAGGTCCTTCCACACCGCGATCCAGCTGACCAGGGCCGATGCCACCTCGGACGTCGCGCGGCTGCGGCGGGCGATCGAACGGGCCGCGGCGCTGGAGAAGGAACTCCTGATCGACCCGGACTACTTCGCCGCGCTCGGGCCGACGTTCGGCGGCGTCGACGTCCACGTCCGGATCAAGCGGGCTGCACTGCACAACGAGCTGAGCCGATACCGCTACGACGTCGTGCTGACGAAGGATCCCGTCGACTCGTTGTCCGTCGCGCAGGCACCGCGGATCCTCTGGGACGAGCTGGGAGTCTTCGCGGAGCTGGAGCGAAAGCTGGCGGAGTCGCCCGAACTGCTGCGCGTCGCTCGGATTCCGGACGCCCGGTTGACCGCCGAATTCGAGGCGATGCGCGCGCTGGACGCCGGCGTCTCACTGCTTGACGTGCTCGACCGTTTTCACTCCGGGGGCGGCGTCGAGCCGGAAGCCGTGCATCGGCTGGGAGAGCGGCTCGGCTACGGCGTGCACACGACCTGGTCGACCGGTGCCGATGGTGTGTTCGACGCGGTGTTCGTCCACTCCGGACTGTCTGCTTCGGACGGACCGGTTTCGGGTCTCTACGTCCCCGCGGCGACCGGGACGAACCTCGCCCGGTTCGCCACCAGCCCGACGGCCTCGCGCGGGGGAGCCGAGCTGGTCCAGGTACTGCGCGAGGCACTCAAGCGGGAACTGCCGGACTACATGGTTCCCGCCGCGTTGGTCACACTCGGCAGCCTGCCGTTGACGGACAACGGGAAGCTCAACGTCCGGGCGTTGCCGGACGCCGAACCGGCGGTCACGCTCACGGAAAGCCGCGCGGCCGAGACTCCGGAGGAAGAGACGTTGTGCGCCCTCTTCGCCGACGTCCTCGGGCTGGAACGGGTCGGCGTCGAGGACAACTTCTTCGATCTGGGCGGACATTCCTTGCTGGCGACCCGGCTGATCAGCCGGGCCCGCACCGAACTGGACGCCGAACTGGCGATCAAGGATCTGTTCGAGGCCCCGACTCCCGCCCTCCTCGCCGGGCGTGCCGGAACCGGGGCGCCCGCCCGGCCCGCCGTGGTCGCGGCCGTCAGGCCTGAGCGGATTCCGCTTTCCGCTGCGCAGCAACGCTTGTGGCTCGTCGAACAGCTGGACGGGAACGGAGCGGCGTACACGTACCCCTTGGTCGTCCGGCTGCGTGGCGCGTTGGACGTCGAGGCGCTGCGAGCCGCTTTTGCCGATGTACTGGAACGACATGAGGTCCTGCGGACGGTGTTCACCGACGTCGACGGGACGCCGTATCAGTGCATTGTGGACACTCCGGAACCGCCGTTCTCGGTGACGGAATGCCCTGAAGCCGACCTCGGCACACGGCTGGATTTTGTGGCCCGCCGTCGATTCGACCTGACCGCCGAGCTACCCGCGCGGATCGATGTGGTGCGCCTGGCCGCGGAGGATCACGTGGTCGCGATGGTGCTGCACCACAGTGCGACCGACGAATGGTCCGACCGCCCCTTCCTGGACGACCTGACAACGGCGTACCGGGCGCGACTGACCGGTGACCGTCCGCAGTGGACATCGCTGCCGGTTCAGTACGCGGATTTCGCCTTGTGGCAGCGGCGTTTCCTGGCCGATAACGGGGCGGAGCAACTGGCGTTCTGGATCGGAGCGCTGCGCGGCCTGCCCGAGGAGATCCCGCTCCCGCTCGACCGAGCGCGTCCCGCCGTGCCGGGTGGGCAGGGTGGCAAGGTCGCGCTGGAGCTGCCCGCGGAGCTGGCCGACGCCCTCCGGACGTTGTCCGGGCAGTCCGGGGTGAGCCTGTTCATGGTGTTGCAGGCCGCGGTGGCGGCGTTGCTGCACCGCCTCGGCGCGGGCGACGACATCCCGCTGGGCGCCCCGGTCGCGGGTCGCACCGATGCGGCTCTCGACGACCTCGTCGGATTCTTCGTCAACACACTCGTGTTGCGGACCGACGTCTCCGGGGAACCCACGTTCACCGAACTCCTCGACCGGGTGCGGGCCACGGATCTCGCCGCCTTCTCGCATCAGGATCTGCCGTTCGAACGGGTCGTGGAAGAACTCAACCCGGCCCGGCTCCCCGGCCGGAACCCGTTGTTCCAGGTCATGGTCGGCTATCACTATCGGCCGGACGGTGACCCCGACGTCCTCGGCATGGCGACCGAATGGCTCGAACCGGACCAGGGCGCCGCCAAGTTCGACCTGCACTTCACGCTGGTGGACGAGGCAGCCCGGGGCCGCTGTGCCCTGATGCTCGAGTACGCCGCCGATCGCGCCGACCGGCGCACGGCTGAGGGTTTGCTCGCCCGGCTGGCCGGTCTGCTGGCCCAGGTGACGGCGGACCCGGCGTCGCGACTCGGTGACCTCGACGTGCTGAGCGCGGACGAGCGGGCGCGGCTGGAGTCCTGGAACGCGACACGCCACGACGTGCCCGCGCTTGCTTTGCCGCGATTGTTCGAGGCGCAGGTCACGCGGACTCCGGACGCGACCGCGGTGATGTTCGAGGACGAGCGCGTGTCCTATATGGACCTGAACGCTCGCGCGAACCGGCTGGCGCGCTGGCTGGTGAATCGTGGCGTCGGTGCGGGCTCGGTGGTGGCGGTGTCGGTGCCCCGCTCGGTGGAGCTGGTCGTCGCGTTGTACGCGATTCACAAGGCGGGTGCGGCTTACCTGCCGGTGGACCGGGACTATCCGGCCGAGCGTGTCGCCTTCATGCTGGCCGACGCCACTCCGGCCGTGGTGCTGGACGATCTGACGCCGTTCGCCGAGTCGGCGGACCACGACGACTCCGACCTGGCGGTGGAGATCGACCCGGAGTGCCCGGCGTACGTCATCTACACGTCAGGTTCCACGGGTCGTCCGAAGGGTGTGGTGGTGCCGCACGCCGGGATTGTGAACCGTCTGCTGTGGATGCGGGCCGAGTACGGTTTGTCCACGGACGACCGGGTGCTGCAGAAGACGCCGTCGAGCTTCGATGTTTCGGTGTGGGAGTTCTTCTGGCCGCTCATCACCGGAGCCACGCTGGTGGTGGCGAAGCCGGAGGGACACCGGGATCCGGCGTATCTGGCCGAGTTGATCCAGCGGGCCGGCGTGACGACCGTCCACTTCGTACCATCCATGCTGCGTCTCTTCCTGGAGGAACCCGGATCAGCGCGGTGTGACGCCCTGCGTCGGGTGTTGTGCAGCGGTGAGGCCCTACCAGCCGACCTCGCGACATGGTTTACCGAGGTGTTCGACGCCGAGCTGCACAACCTGTACGGGCCGACCGAGGCCTCGGTCGACGTGACCGCATACCGCGCCACCGCCCCGTTTACGGGCTCGACCGTCCCGATCGGACGTCCGGTGTGGAACACGCGGACGTACGTGCTGGATGCCGCCCTGCGGCAGGTACCGCCGGGCGTCGCGGGGGAGCTGTACCTCGCGGGTGTCCAGCTCGCACGCGGTTACCTCGCGCGCCCGGGGATCACCGCCGAACGCTTCGTGGCCGATCCGTTCGGTGCGCAGGGAGAGCGGATGTACCGCACGGGTGATCTCGCGCGGTGGAGCGGTGACGGCGTGCTGGAGTTCCTCGGCCGGGTCGATCACCAGGTGAAGCTCCGAGGCTTCCGGGTCGAACTCGGGGAGGTGGAAGCGGCGCTCACCTCGGCCGCTGCGGTCACCGCCGCCGTCGTCGTGGCCAAGGACGACCGGCTGGTCGCCTACGTCCTCGCCGAGTCCACAGTAGACACCGAAGAACTGCGTTCGGCAGTGAGCGCGAGCCTGCCGGAGCACATGGTCCCGTCCACGATCCTCGTCCTGGGCGAGTTGCCGCTGACGCCGAACGGCAAGCTCGACCGCGCGGCGCTGCCGGAACCGGATTTCGGCGGGGGACGCGGCCGCGCTCCCGCCACACCGCGGGAGACGGCGTTGTGCGCCCTGTTCGCGGACGTGCTCGACGTCGATAGCGTCGGTCCCGATGACGATTTCTTCGTTCTGGGCGGCCATTCGCTGCTGGCGATGCGGCTGGTCGCGCGCATCCGCACGGCGCTGAACATCGAGGTCGGCATCCGGCAGGTGTTCGACGCGCGGACTGTCGCGCGGCTCGCCACGACGCTCGCCGTACCGGCGGAGTCCCGGCCTGCCCTGACCGCGGTCGCGCGGTCCGGCCACGTGCCGTTGTCGGCGGCGCAGCAGCGGTTGTGGTTCCTCTACCAGCTCGAAGGCCCGACCGCGACGTACACCATTCCGCTTGCCTGGCGGCTCACCGGGCCAGTGGACGTCGACGTGCTCCGCGTGGCGTTCGGGGACGTCGTCACGCGGCACGAGGTGTTGCGGACGGTCTTCGAGACGCACGGCGGTGTCGCGGTCCAACGCGTGCTCGACTCCGTGGAACTCGATTTCGCGGTCGAGTCGATCGCGGAGGAGGGGCTGCGTGCCCGTCTGACCGGTGAGGCGTCCGTCTCGTTCGCCCTCGATGATCAGCCGCCGGTCCGGGTGCGGGTGTTCGCGTTGCCGTCCGGCGAACACGTACTGCTGATCCTGGTCCACCACGTCGTCACCGACGAGTGGTCGGAGCGGCCGCTGCTGGCGGATCTGGCCACGGCCTATCGCTCCCGGCTCGACGGCGACACTCCAAAGTGGACACCATTGCCTGTGCAGTACGCGGACTACGCGATGTGGCAACGTGAAATGCTCGGGTCCGAAGAGGACGATTCGAGTGTCATGGTCCGGCAGCTGGAGTTCTGGCGGGACACGCTCGCCGGGATGCCCGAGGAGCTGGCGCTGCCCACGGACCGTCCGCGTCCGGCGGAGGCGAGCCATCGCGGTGGCACGGTGACCTTCCCCATCGACGCCGGGCTGGCCGACCGGCTCCGCGCGGTGGCCCGCGAGCACGACGTGAGCATGTTCATGCTGGTGCAGGCCGCGGTCGCGGTTCTGCTGCACCGGCTCGGCGCGGGAACCGACATCCCGCTCGGCGCACCGGTCTCCGGCCGGTCCGACGAGCGGCTCGCCGGTCTGATCGGCTTCTTCGTGAATTCGCTGGTGTTGCGGACGGACCTCTCCGGCGACCCGGCCTTCGACGAGGTACTCCGGCGCGTGCGGGCGGCCGACCTCGCCGCGTTCGAGCACCAGGATCTGCCGTTCGACCGGCTCGTCGAGGCCGTCAACCCGGAGCGGTCGCTGGCGCGTCATCCGCTGTTCCAGGTCATGGTCGTGCATCTGCCCGCGGGCACCGGCGGTCTCGCCCTGCCGGGTGTCACAGCGGCTCGGGAGGATTTCGACCACGACGTCGCGAAGTTCGACCTGGAGTTCGGCTTCCTCGAAGACGCGGCGCACGGTGGGATCTCCGGTGCCATCGAGTACAGCGCGGATCTGTTCGACCACGGCACGGTGGTCGAGCTGGGTGGACGGCTGCTGCGCGTACTGACGCAAATCGCCGCCGACCCGGCGACCCGGATCGGCGCGGTCGATGTTCTCGGCGAGGACGGGCGGGCGCTGCTGACCGAGTGGAACGCGACAGGCCAGGAGGTCCCCGCGGTCTCCTTGCCGCGACTGTTCGAGGCACAGGTCTCGCGGACTCCGGATGCGACGGCGGTAGTATTCGAGGACGAGCGGGTGTCTTATGGCGACTTGAACGCCCGGGCGAACCGGCTGGCGCGCTGGTTGATCGACCACGGTGTGCGCACCGAGTCGGTCGTGGCCGTGTCGTTGCCACGTTCGGTGGAACTGATCGTCGCGTTGTACGCGATTCACAAAGCAGGCGCCGCCTACCTGCCGCTCGACCCGGACTACCCGGCCGAGCGGCGCGCGCTGATGGTGGCCGACGCCACCCCAGCGGTCGTGCTGGAAAACCTGACCCCGTTCGCTGAGTCGGTCGCCTACGACGGGACCGATTTGGCGGTCGACGTCGATCCGCGACACCCGGCCTACGTCATCTACACCTCGGGCTCGACGGGCCGCCCCAAGGGGGTGGTCATCCCGCACGCGGGCGTCGTGAACCGTCTGGTGTGGATGCAGGCAGAGTACGGTTTGTCCACGGACGACCGGGTGCTGCAGAAGACGCCGTCGAGCTTCGACGTGTCGGTGTGGGAGTTCTTCTGGCCGCTCATCACCGGTGCGACACTGGTCGTGGCGAAGCCGGAGGGGCACAAGGATCCGGCGTATCTGGCCGAGTTGATCCAGCGGGCCGAGGTGACCACTGTCCACTTCGTACCCTCCATGCTGGAAGTCTTCCTCGCCGAACCACGTGCGGCCGGGTGCCGTGGCCTGCGGCAGGTGATGGCCAGTGGCGAAGCGCTGCCCCCTGACGTCGTCACTCGATTCTCCGAGGTGCTCGACGCCGAGCTACACAACCTGTATGGCCCGACCGAGGCCTCCGTCGACGTCACGGCGTCCGCGGCGCACATCGCGACCTCAGGCACCGTCCCTATTGGACGTCCGGTGTGGAACACCCGGACCTACGTGCTCGACGCGACGTTGCGGCCGGTACCACCGGGGGTGCCTGGCGAGCTGTACCTGGCGGGCGCGCAACTCGCCCGTGGCTACCTCGCGCGGCCGGGGCTCACTGCCGAGCGGTTCGTGGCCGATCCGTACGGCGCACCGGGGGAGCGGATGTACCGCACCGGCGATCTCGCGCGGTGGAACGCCGATGGCCACCTGGAGTTTCTCGGCCGAGCCGACGACCAGGTCAAGCTCCGTGGCTTCCGGATCGAACTCGGCGAGATCGATGCCGTACTCGCGTCACATCCCGCTGTCGCGCAAGCACGTACGGTCGTCAGGGAGGATCGGCCGGGACAGCGACAGCTAGTCGCGTACGTGGTGCTCAGCACCGCTGCCGACGAGGCCGTGTTGCTTACGCATGCCGCCGCGGTGCTGCCGGAGCACATGGTCCCGGCAGCGGTGGTGCCCGTGGCGGAACTGCCGCTCACGCCCAGCGGCAAGCTCGACCGCAGGGCCCTGCCCGCGCCGGACTTCGCCGACGCGGTCACCGACGACCTGCCGAGGACGCCGCGCGAGACCACGCTCGCGGGGATCGTCGCCGACGTGCTCGGCCTGGCGAAAGTCGGGATCCACGACGACTTCTTCCGGCTCGGCGGCGACAGCATCATCGCCATGCAGCTGGCCGGACGAGCCCGCGACGCGGGTCTGGTGGTGAGTCCGCGTGACGTGTTCCGCCACCGGACCGTCGCCGGGCTGGCCGAGGCTGCCACGGAGCGGCTCTCCGCACCATCCACTGAGGACGGTCGGCCATTGTTGGAGCTGACCGAAGAGGAACGTGCGGAGATCTGGGCACTCGCACCGGACACGGCGGAGGTCTGGCCGCTCACACCGCTGCAGTCGGGCCTGCTGTTCCTGGCCACCATGGACACCGACTGCCCCGACGTCTACACCGTTCAGGTCGCCTTCGACCTCGACGGCGAGGTGGTTCCGGAACGCCTGCGGGCCGCGGTCCAGGCACTGGTCGAGCGGCATCCGAACCTCCGGGGGAGCTACCGCTACCTGAATTCGGGCCGGGCGGTGGCTCTCGTACCGCGCGCAGTCGAGGTGCCGTGGCGGTACGCTGATCTGTCCACTACGGACACTTTCGCCGACGAGCTCGCCCACGAGGGACGGCGGTTCGATCCCGCGACCGCGCCGCTGCTCCGGTTCCTGCTGGTCAAGCTGGACGAGAACCGGTACCGGCTCGTGTTCTCGCACCAACACCTGCTGCTGGACGGCTGGTCGGTTCCCCAGTTGCTGGCCGAACTGCTGGCGTTGTACGCCCACGGGGACGCGCTGCTCCCGGCCCTGCCGTACCGCGCCTACCTGAGCTGGCTGGCCGACCAGGACACCGAGGCAGCCGAGGAGGCCTGGCGCGCGGCGCTCGACGGGCTCGGCGAACCGACGCACCTGGTGCCCGCCGATCCTCAGCGGGTTCCCGAACTGCCCCACCGGCGTGCGCTCGAATTGTCCACTGAGGACACTTGGGCGCTCACAGCGGCCGCGCGTGACCGGGGCCTGACGGTGAACACGCTCGTCCAGACGGCCTGGGGGGTGCTGCTCGGCAGGTTCACCGGACGGACCGACGTCGTGTTCGGTGCCACCGTCGCGGGACGGCCGCCGGAACTGGCCGGAGCCGACCGGATGATCGGCCTGTTCATCAACACCGTCCCGGTCCGGGTGCGGTTCGACCCGGCGGAAACGGTGGGCGAGGTGCTCGACCGGCTCCAGGACGAGCAGTCGGCGCTGATCCCGCACCAGCACCTCGGGCTCGCCGACATCCAGCGAACCGCCGGACTGGGCGAGCTGTTCGACACGCTGATCGTGTTCGAAAGCTATCCTGGCGCCGCGGAACCCGAAGGCAGCCAAGGCCTTCGTGCCGAGATCGTCCGGCACGAAGACGCCACGCACTACCCGCTGACCTGGGCTGTCGAGCCGGGCGAGCGGCTGAAGCTGACCGCCGAATATCGGGCGGACCTGTTCGACGACGCCGTGCCGCGGCGGTTGCTGACGGCGATGGAACTGGTCCTCCGTGCTCTGGTGTCCGATGTGGACAGGACGATCGGCGCGGTCGACGTCCTGAGCGCCGCCGAGCGGCGGCGGATCGTCCAGTGCTGGAACGCCACCGCGGCCGAGGTCGAGCCGTCCACAGTGGCCGGTCTGTTCGAAGCTCAGGTCCGCCGCTCACCGGACGCGGTGGCGGTGGTGAGCGGGACGACGTCGTGGACGTACGCGGAGCTGAACGCGCGAGCCAACCGGCTGGCGCGGGCGCTGGTGGAGCGCGGTGCCGGACCCGAGACGGTAGTCGCGTTGGCGTTGCCCCGGTCGGCGGAAACACTGCTCGCGATTCTGGCCGTGCACAAGGCAGGGGCGGCCTACCTGCCGCTCGACCCCGCCTACCCGGCCGAACGGCTCACGGCGATGCTCGCCGACGCGCGTCCCCGGCTGCTGCTCACCGATCCGGCGGTGTCCGGTTCGTTCACGACATCCGAAGTGGACACTTTGTCGTTGCCGGAACTGTCCATGCTGGACCTTCCGGCTCACAATCTGTCCGATGAGGACCGGTGGAAACCGTTACGTCAGGAGAACCCGGCGTACGTGATCTACACGTCCGGTTCGACAGGGACTCCGAAGGGTGTCGTGGTGACCCACCGTGGCCTGGCCAATCTGTTCCACAGCCATCGCGAGACGCTGTACCGGCCGGCGATCGCGAAGACCGGACGTACGCACCTGCGCGTCGGCCATGCCTGGTCGTTCTCCTTCGACGCCTCCTGGCAGCCGCAGCTGTGGCTGCTCGACGGGCACGCCGTGCACGTCGTCGACGAGGAAGCACAGCGTGATCCGGAGCTGCTGGCCGCGATGATCCGGCGGGACGGGTTCGACTTCATCGAGGTCACGCCGTCGTTCTTCGCGCAGATGGCCGAGGCGGGGCTGCTCGATGGCGACCGCTGCCCGCTCGCCGTCGTCGGGGTGGGCGGCGAGGCGGTGCCGGAACAGCTGTGGCATCGTTTGGCCACTTTGGACGGCACCGAGGCGTTCAACCTCTACGGCCCCACGGAATCCACGGTGGACGCGCTGGTCGCGAGGGTCGCGGACAGCACACGCCCACTCGTGGGACGGCCGGTCGCGAACACCAGGGCCTATGTGCTCGACGGCGCGCTGCGCCCGGTGCCACCGGGTGTCACGGGCGAGCTGTACCTCGCCGGGGCGGGCCTGGCCAGGGGATATCTGGGCAGGCAGGGGCTGACCGCCGAGCGGTTCGTCGCCGACCCGTTCGGCGCGGAGTTCGGCGACGCGGGCGGCCGGATGTACCGCACCGGTGATCTCGCCCGCTGGACCGAGGACGGCCGTCTCGACTTCGGCGGCCGCGCCGACGACCAGGTGAAGATCCGCGGGTTCCGGATCGAGCCCGCCGAGGTCGAAGCGGTGCTGGACCGGCATCCGGCGGTCGCGCGGTCGGTCGTGGTGGTGCGTGAGGACCGGCCCCGGCTGAAACAGCTCGTCGCCTACGTGGTCCCGCTCGCCGGATCCACGGTGGACTCGGCGAAGCTGCGCGCCTACGTGAGCGACACGGTTCCGGACTATCTGGTCCCGGCGGCGTTCGTGGTGCTGCCCGCGCTTCCGGTGCTGGCGAACGGCAAGCTCGACCGGGCCGCGCTGCCGCAGCCGGACTACCGCGAACTCGTGTCGGGCAGGGCACCGGAGACCGCGCGGGAGAAGGCGTTGTGCGCGGTGTTCGCCGAAGTCCTCGGCGTCCCCGGACTTGGTGTCGAGGACGATTTCTTCGCGCTCGGCGGCGACAGCATCGTCGCGATGCAGCTGGTCAGCCGGGCGCGGGCGACCGGTCTGCGGATCTCCCCTCGGCACGTCTTCCAGTACCGGACGGTCGCGGGGCTGGCCGACGTCGCCACCGAAGTCACCGCCACGACCGGGCCGCGGGACGACGGGACCGGCACGGTCGGCCTCACGCCGATCATGCACGCCATGCGGGAGCTGGGCGGCCCGATCGCGGGCTACCATCAAGCGGCGCTGCTTCGTACTCCGGCGAGTCTCGATCGCGATCGGCTGACCGCTGTGCTCCAAGCGGTGGTCGACCGGCACGCGATGCTCCGCGCGCGGCTGGATCGTGCGCCCGACGAATGGGCGCTACGGGTTCCGGGGCCGGTGGATGTCGCGAACTGGATCGACCGGGTCGACGTCGCGGAGGTGTCCGATTTGGACACTGTGATCGCTGAACACGCCCGCGCGACGCGGGATCGGCTGGACCCGGACGCGGGCGCGATGCTGCGCGCGACCTGGTTCGACGCCGGTCCGGAGGAGCCGGGGCGGCTGCTGATCCTGATCCATCACCTGGTGATCGACGGGGTGTCGTGGCGTGTCATCCTGCCCGACCTCGCCGCCGCGTGGGAGGCGGTCTCCGCGGGCAGGACCCCGGAACTGTCCCCTGTGGACACTTCGTTCCGCCGCTGGTCCGAGGCACTGGCCGAGCGTGCCGTGGACGCGACCCGGGCGTCCGAGCTGACGCGGTGGAAGTCGGTGCTGAGCGGAGGCGCGCCCATCCCGGTGGACCGGCCGCTCGACCACACCCGCGACGTCGAGGGGACGCTGCGGTCGTTGTCGCTCACCCTGCCGCCGGAGCTGACCGGGCCATTGCTCGGCCGGGTGCCCGCGGCCTTCCGGGCCACGGTGAACGACGTGCTGCTCACGGGGCTCGCGCTCGCGGTCGCGGACTGGCGACAGCGTCACGGCGGGGGAGCGGCCACGGCGGTGCTGGTCGACTTGGAAGGCCACGGCCGCGAGGAGGAGTTGGCCGGTGGCGCGGATTTGTCGCGGACGGTCGGCTGGTTCACCAGCGTCGTCCCGGTCTGTCTTGACGCCGGCCCGGTCGATCTCGCCGACGCGTTCGCGGGCGGCGCGGCCGCCGGTGCCGCGCTCGACCGGGTCCGGTCTCATCTGGACGAACTGGTGGCGTCCGGCGTCGGATTCGGCCTGCTGCGCTATCTGAACCCGGAGACCGGTCGCGAACTGGCCGGATTGCCCGCGCCGCAGATCGAGTTCAACTACATGGGCCGGTTCGGCCATCCGGAAGAGACGGACTGGTCGTACGCGCCGGAAGCCGACGCCGCCGACCTGGGAGCAGACCCGGGGAAGCCGGTGACACACAGCCTCACGGTCAACGCGCTGACCGAGGACCGCACGGGCGGCCCGGAGCTCGGCGCGTACTGGTCGTGGCCGGACTCCGTGCTGACCGAGGAGTCGGTGCGGGATCTGGCGGAAACCTGGTTCCGGGCACTGGGCGCGCTCATCCGGCGCGCCGACGATCTCACGAAGAAGGAGAACTGATGACCAACCCGTTCGAAAACCCCGACGGCACCTTCCACGTACTGGTCAACGACGAGGGCCAGCACAGCCTGTGGCCCGAGTTCGTCGAGATCCCCGCGGGCTGGACGTCGGCCTTCGGCCCCGGCACCCGCCAGTCCTGTCTCGACTACGTCGAACAGAACTGGACCGACCTGCGCCCGAAGTCCCTCATCAAGGCCATGGAGTCCTGACCAAACCACGTAACTCGCGTGTCTGAAACGCGAACTCGCGTGATTGGACGCGTAACTCGCGTGATTGAACGGAGAACTCGCGTGATCGGGCGAGATCTCCGTCCAATCACGCGAGTTCCGTCTCTGGACACGCGAGATCGCCGTCTGATCACGCGAGATCGCCGGGTCAGCCGGCGGGTTTGACCTCGGTGGCGGGGTTGCCGTCGACGGCGGCGGTGAGCTGGGGGACGAGACGGTCCAGCTCGTAGGGCAGGCTCAGCGGGGAGACGAAGGTGATCGAGCGGCCGTAGGTGCTGCCGTCCTCGACGAGGACCTCGCGCTTTTCCTTGGCCACCTTGAGCTGTGAGTAAAGCTTGTCCTTCGACAGGGTGCCCTGGCCGTTCGCGATGCTGTCGACGATCCAGACGAGCGCGTCGACGTTGAGCAGGTCGGTGCGCTCGGCGCTGATGTTCGCGCCGAACTTGTCGCCGATGGTCTGGTCGAGGTTGTCCGGGAGCTTGAAGCCCAGTGACGTCAGGACGCGGGAGCGCGGGTCCTGGCTGCCGAAGACGAAATAGCCCTCGTAGATCGTCGCCATCAGCGCGGTCTTCCCGGCGAACTCCGGGTGCTCCTGCTTGGCCTTCGCGAACTTCGCGTCGACGTCGGTGACGAGCTGCTTGGCCTCCTTCGCCTTGCCGACGACGGCCCCGACCTTCTCGGTCTCCTCCTGCCACGGGATGCCGAAGTCGTTGTACTCCTTGGGCTGCGCGACCACCGGGGCGATCTTCGACAGGGTGTTGTACTGCTCCTGCGTGAGGCCCGAGTACAGCGCCAGGATCACGTCCGGCTTGAGCGCGGCGATCTTCTCGAACTGCGGGCCGTCCTTGTCCTGCAGCACCGTCGGCAGCGGCTTGTCACCCAGCTTGTCCTTCGCCCACGGCCCGATCGCGCCCGGGTAGTTCCCGTTCCACTCGGTCGTGCCGACCGGGACGACGCCGAGGGCCAGCAGCGCGTCCTGCTCGGTCAGCCCGACCGTGACGACCCGCTGCGGCGCCTTCTCGATGGTCGTCTTGCCGTACTTGTGGTCGATGCTCACCGGGAACGCGTTCGGATCGGCTCCGGTGTTCTGCGTGCCGGACGTCTTCGCGTCCGAACCGGAGCCGCACGCGGTGAGCGCGCCGGCGAGCAGCACGGCTGAGGCGAGCGCCCCCACCACACGGGCGCGGCGGCGCCGGGGGGACAGCAGGGAGATTCGGGCCATGGGTGGTCCTTCGGTCGAAACTCGATTAATCAGGTTTGCCTAACCTAAATCCACGAGGTCGGTGGACGCAAGGAACACGGCGCGGGTCACGTCCGCTGTCCGGACCAAGCCGCCCACAGCGTCGCGTACCGGCCTCCGGCGGCGACCAGTTCGTCGTGTGTCCCCATCTCGACGACGGCTCCCGCGTCGAGCACGACGATCCGATCCGACGTGGCGGCCTGGGTGAGCCGGTGCGCCACGACAAGCCCGGTTCGTCCGGCCAGTGCGGCCGCCGCGGCGGCTTCGAGGGTTTTCGCGCCCGCGCTGCCCGCTTCGGCGGTGGCCTCGTCGAGGATCGCCACCGGGGGATCGGCCAGCACGAGCCGTACCAAGGCGAGCTGCTGCGCCTGGGTCACCGTGAGCTGGTGGCCGCCCTCGCCGACGACGGTGTCGAGGCCGTCGGGCAGCGCCTCGGCCCAGCCGAGTGCCCCCACGACGTCCAGCGCCGTCCGCAACTCGGCGTCGGTGGCTCCGGGTTTGGCAAGGCGCAGATCCTCGGCGAGTGGCCCGCTGAAGACGTGCACCTCCTGGCTGATCAGCGCCACCGCGCGGCGGGCCGCGTTCCCCGAGCCGAGTTCGACACCGCCGATCGACACGGAACCCGTGCCCGGCCGGTGGATTCCGGCGACGAGCTTGGCCAGCGTCGTCTTCCCGGCACCGCTCGCCCCGACGAGCGCGACCCGTTCCCCGGGCGCCACATCGAGGTCGACGTCCCACAGCACTGGATGTCCGTCCACATAGGAGTGTCCAAGGGAGACGGTCTTGACCGAGGCGTCGATCGGCCGTGCGGGTCGTTCCGGTTCGGTCGTGGCGGGCAGATCGGCGACGCCGATGATCCGTGCCAGGCTCGCCGCCGCCGACTGCGCGTCGTCGACGAGCGCGAGCGCGACGTTGATCGGATTGAACAGGCTGTGGAAGTACAGCGCGGCCGCCGAGGCGACACCGACCGTCGCCGTGCCCGCGCCGACCAGCAGGAACCCGGTCGCGAGAATCGCGGACAGGCCGACGAACTCAGCGAGGTTGAGGCGGGAGAAGAACCGCGTCATCAGGCGGACGCCGCGCAGCGCGAGGCCGACGGCGGCGTCCGAGCGATCCCGCACCCGGTCGATGTGGGCGCCGGCGAGCCGGAACGCGCGGACGGTCGGTGCGCCGCCGATGGTGTCGAGCAGCTGTTGCTGCTGCGCGCCGACCGCCTCGCGCTGGGCGGCGTAGACCGGCTTCGCCCGCCGGACGTACCAGCGGACGGTGTGCAACTGGATCGGTGCGGCGATCAGCGCCGCGATCAGGAACCGCCAGTCCAGCACGGCAAGCGCGACCAGCGTCAGCACGATCGTCAGCACGGACCGCGCGAGCTGCGGCAGCGCCTTGCGGACGGCGTCGGCGACCACGGAGACGTCGTTGGTGACACGGGCCGTGAGATCGCCGGACCCGGCGCGTTCGACCTGCTCCAGCGGCAGGTGCAGCGCGCGCTGCACGAAGCGTTCGCGCAGTTCGGCCAGCATCGTCTCGCCGAGCCGGGACACCAGCGACATGCCCAGCGCCGTCGCGATCGCCTGCGCGACCGCGACGAGCGCCAGCGCCACCACCGGGGTCACGAGTTCGGCCGCCGTGCGGTGCCCGGACACGATGTCGACGATCCGGCCGAGCAGCGGCGCGGTGAGCAGGCCGATCGCCGTCGCTCCGACGAGCAGGGCGAACGATCCGGCGGCCAGGAACCTTGCGCGGCCGAGAAGTTCGCCGAGGACGGCACGGATCCGCTGCCCGGAGGCGGTCGGCAGCAGCTGGTTGTCCACTGTGGATGGAGAGGTCACGAGAGCACCACCGCCCGGTAGTCGGCCCGTTCGGCGACCAGGCCGGTGTGCGTGCCCTCGCCGGTGACGCGGCCGCCGTCGAGCAGGACGACGCGGTCGGTCGCGGCCAGCAGTGCGGGGCTGGTGGTCACCAGGATGGTGGTGCGGCCGCGACGCAACCGGGTCAGCCCCTCGGCGATGCGTGCCTCCGTGACGGTGTCCACCGCCGTTGTCGGATCGTGCAGCACGAGCACCGGCGCGTCCGCGGCGAGTGCCCTCGCGAGCGCGACCCGCTGCCGTTGCCCGCCGGACAGCGAACGTCCGCGTTCGGACACCGCCGTCGCGACTCCCGAGGGGAGCGCCGAAGCGACCTCGTCGGCCGCCGCGGCAGTCATCGCCTCGGCGGTACGAACGCCGCCCGCCCGGACGTTCTCCGCCAGCGTTCCGGCGAAGAGATCCGCGTCGTGGGCCGCGACCAGCACTACCTCTCTGAGTCGTTCGGGGTCCACTGTGGACAGTGGGGCCGCGTCGACCAGTACCGAGCCGGACGCCGGATCGGCAGTCCGGCTCAGGCAGTCGAGCAGCGCGGTGGCGTCCCCGGGATCGGCGGCGACGACTCCGAGCAACTCGCCGGGCCGCGCTTCGAGGTCGATCTCGCGCAGTTCTCCGTGGGAGACGGCGGAAAGCCGGACATGGCCGGTCGCCGGAGACGGCAGCGCGGCCGAGCCGCCGTCGACGGCGTGCGGCGCGGAAAGCACGGCCGCGATCCGGCCCGCCGAAGCCCGGCCCTGCGCCAGATCCGAGTTGACCTCGGCGAACACGGAGAACGGGGTGATGAGGTACTGCGCGAGACCGACAGCCGCGACGAGGTCGCCGACGCTGATGTGGCCGTCGAGCGCGAGCTTCCCGCCGACCAGCGCGACCACCGCGATGAAGATCCCGGTCAGCGCGAGCAACGCGCCGTTGTGCCAGGCCTGCGCCCGCGCCGCGCGCAACGTCGCCAGCAGCGAGGAGTGGCTCGTGCGGCGGTAGCGTTCGATCGCGGCCGGTTCGGCGCCGATGCCCTTGAGCACCCGCAATCCGGCGACGAGGTCGGTGGCGACGCCGGAGGCGTGCGCGGACCGTTCCTGTTCGGCCTCGCTGCGCCGTTCGAGGGGTTTGCCGATCAGGTGCGCCAGCACCAGGATCGGCGGCGTGCCGAGCAGGACGAGCAAGCCGAGCGGGACCGACATCCGCAGCAGCATGACCGCGCTGACGAGCAACCCGGACAACGCAGCGACGCCGAACGGGATGATCGCGTCGACGACGCCGACCCGCCGGGCGTCCGAGGTCCCGATGCTGACGAGTTCCCCGGCGAGGTTCCCGGTTTCGGCGCCACCGCGAGGGTGTAGCACGCGGCGGCTGACCTCGATGCGGAGGTCGTGCGCGCTCCGTTCGGCGGCGCGCTCCGCGGCCCGCGCGCCGAAGCGGTAGCAATTGGACAATCCGGCGAACACGGCGCCGAGGACGGCGAGCCAGCCGAGGAGGACCCAGCCCGAGCCACCGGCGACGGCCTGGTCGATCACGACGCCGATGATGACCGGGACCAGCGCTTCGCCCGCCTGGTGTCCCGCGGCCAGCGCGGAGGCGAACACGATCGGACGTCGCTGGCCGGCGATCGCGCGCCGCAGCACGTCCCGGCCGGTGATGCTCGCTGCCGTCACCGGCACCTCCGTATCGCTCAGGGGCTGGGTCGCGGGATAGGTAAGGCTAGTCTAAGTGCGGGCCCTCGTTGTCCCCCGTCCGGGCGTTCGGTTAGCCTCGCCTCAGTTCCCCGAGCCCGGAGGTTTCGTGACAGCGACGACGGCGAGTCCGCCGGTTCACGAGGGCAGTCCACCGGGAGCGCGGGGCCGGACCCTCCGCTCCGCCGGGCTGCTGGTGGCGCTCGCCGCGCTGGGGCTGGTGTTCCTGCTGAGCGTGTGGGTCGGCTCGAAGGGGATCCCGTTCACCGACACCTGGTCGGTCCTGTGGCACAACGACGGCTCCGCCGACGCGATCATCATCCACGACCAGCGCATCCCGCGGACCCTGCTCGGCGCGCTCGTCGGCGCCGCGCTCGGGCTGGCGGGCGCGGTGATGCAGGCGCTGACCCGTAATCCGCTCGCCGATCCCGGGCTGCTCGGGGTCAGCAACGGCGCCGCGGCCGCGGTCGTCTCGGCCATCGCCTTCGCCGGGGTGACCGGTGTGCTCGGGTATGTCTGGTTCGCCTTCCTCGGCGCGGCGGTCGCGGCGGTCGCGGTCTACGTGCTGGGCGCGGCGGGCCGCGGCGGCGCGACCCCGGACCGGCTCGTGATGTCGGGCGCGGCGATGAGCGCGGTGCTGATCGCCTACATCAACGCGATCCTGCTGATCGACCCGAAGACGTTCAACCAGTTCCGGTTCTGGGACGTCGGTTCGCTGTCCGGCCGCCGCTGGGACGTGCTGGCGCAGCTCTCGCCGTTCATCGGTGTCGGGATCGTGCTCGCGTTGTTCCTCGCCCGCCCGCTCAACGTCCTGGCGCTGGGCGAGCAGACGGGCAAGGCACTCGGCGCGCACATCGGCCGGACGCGGGTGCTCGGCGCGATCGCGGTGACCCTGCTGTGTGGCGCTTCGACGGCGGCGATCGGGCCGATCGCGTTCATCGGGTTGGCGGTGCCTCAGGCGGTCCGCATTCTCGTCGGTCCCGATCAACGCTGGGTGCTGCCGTATTCGATGCTGCTGTCCCCGATCCTGCTCATCGGCGCGGACGTCCTGGGCCGGATCGTCAACCCGCCACAGGAACTCCAGGTCGGCATCGTGACGGCGTTCCTCGGTGCGCCCGTTTTCGTCGCCCTCTGCCGCCGCCGGAAGCTGGCCCGGCTGTGAACGTGGTGAAGGAGCGGCAAGGCCGCGTGCTGCGTACCCCGGGCGGCTCGGTGTCGATGCGGGTGACCCCGCGTGCGCTGATCGCCGGCGCCGTCCTGCTGGTGGCGGTGCTCGTCGTGAGCGCGATCAGCCTGACCACCGGTGATTACCCGGTGTCGGTCGGCGACGTCGTGAAGACACTTTTCGGCTTCGGCGACGCCGGCACCGAGTTCATCGTGACGACGTTGCGGCTGCCCCGGCTGCTGACCGGCTTGCTGGTCGGCGCGGCACTCGGCGTCAGCGGCGCGGTTCTGCAGAGCCTGACCGGGAATTCGCTCGGCAGCCCGGACGTCATCGGCTTCACCGAGGGGTCGGCGTCCGGCGCACTGCTGGTGATCGTGCTGGCGCACGGCGGGATGCTGGAGATCGCGGCGGGCGCGCTGGCGGGCGGGCTCGTCACCGCGCTGGTCGTAGGGCTGCTCGCGGCCCGGCGCGGGGTGCAGGGTTTTCGGCTGATCCTCGTCGGAATCGGCGTCTCGGCGATGCTTGTCGCGGCGAACAAGTACCTGATCACGCGAGCTTCGGTGCCGGACGCGGTGTCGGCGCAGGCCTGGCTCGTCGGCGGGCTCAACGGACGCGGCTGGGAGCACGTCGTCCCGATGCTGGTCGCCGTCGCGATTCTGCTGCCCCTCGCGTTCGGTTACGGCAGGCGGCTTTCGTTGCTGGAGATGGGCGACGACTCCGCGAAGGGGCTCGGCGTCCCGGTGGAGCGGAGCCGGATCGTGCTGATCGCGGTGAGCATCGGGCTGGCGTCGGTGGCCACCGCGGCCGCCGGGCCGATCACGTTCCTCGCGCTGGCGGCGCCGCAGCTGGCGAAACGGCTGGCGCGCTCGGCCCGGCCGGCGCTCGGTTCGGCCGCGTTGCTGGGAGCGCTGCTGCTGGTCGGCAGTGATCTGGTCACGCAGCGCGTGTTCGGGGAGGAAGGCCTGCCGGTCGGGATCGTGACCGGCGGGATCGGCGGGCTGTACCTGATCTGGCTGCTCAGCCACGAATGGCGCCGCAACCGCGGCTAAGTGCGAGCCGGAGTGTCCACTTCGGACTCGACGGGGGCGGGCTCGCCGAACCGGGCCAGCGCCAGCGCGGCCGCCACGGCGAGGACGAACCCGGCGACGGCGACGATCGCGAAGCCCGGCCGCGTCCGGTCGCCGAGTGCGAAAATCCCGATCAGCGAAGGGAAGACCGTCTCGCCGAGGACCATCATCGCGGTCGAGGTCGTGACGCTCCCGCGTTGCAGCGCGGTCGCGTAGAACAGCATCGCCATCGGCCCGGCGACCACCACCGTGTAGGTCGCGGGGTCGGTGAGCAGGTCGAGCGGGGCGAGGCTCGGGATGACCCGGCCCGCTATCGCGACGGCGCCGAAGCACAGGCCCGCCACCAGCCCGAGCGCGGGCGTCCGCACCCGGCGTCCCGCCTTCCCGGCGACGAACCCGCCGATCCCGAGCACCACGACGGCGCCGATCAGCACGAGCCGGAACCCGAGCCCGACCGGATCCGACCCCTCGCTCTCCGCCGACGTCCCGAGGAGCGCGAGCCCGGCGCAGACGAGGCCGACGGCGGCCCATTCCCGGCCGCCGAGCCGGATGCCGAGCACCCGCGCCGCGACGGCGGTCACCGCGAGGCTGGCCGCGAGCGCGGCCTGCACCACGAACAGCGGCAGGACGTGCAACGCGGCGATCTGGGCGACGAAACCGAGGACGTCGAGACCGACACCCACCACGAACCGCCACTGGCCGAGCACCCGCACCAGCAGCCGCGGATCGACCCCGGCGCGGTCGTCACCGCCGTTGTCGGCGGCGCGGGCGGCCACCGCCTGCATCACCGAAGCGACGCCGTACGCGCACGCGGCGCCCAAGGCGCAGAGCAGTCCCCACCACATGAGCCCAGCCTAGAGGTCGCGTTGCTCGCTGTAGGGTACGCGTCATGTCGAACGAGCGTTCGAGGATCGCGGAGCCGGTCGGCCGGTCGTGGCCGGCGAACATCGCGGACGACGAACTGCGCCTGCAGTGGGAGTTCCTGGCCTTCCTGCGCGCCACCGCGGTGAACAAGGTCGCCGGGCTGAGCCGCGCACAGGCCGCGGCGACCCCGCTGACGACATCGCCACGGATGAGCGCGCTGGGGGTGCTCAAGCACCTCACGGCGATGGAGCGGTGGTGGCTGTCGATCGAGGCCGGCGGCGCGGACCTGCCGTCGTTGTGGGCGGGTTCGCCGGATCCGAGCTGGGACCTCACGGGCGACGACGACCCGGTGTCGGTCGTCGGGGCCTATCGCGCGGAATGGGCGCACGCCGCCACGTCCACGGCCGGGCTCGGCGCGGGGGACCGGGCACGGCGCTCGCCGGACGAGTTCACGGTGCGCTGGATCCTCGCCCACGTCGTCCAGGAAACGGCCCGGCACGTCGGGCATCTGGACGTTCTGCGGGAGCTGGCCGACGGCGAGACCGGTGAATAACCGCGCGCCTTCCGGTGGCGCCAGCCGGTATGCTGAACGCGTGGCCGTCGTAGCGGAAACCCGCCGATTTACCGGCCCCCTGGCCCCCATCGGGCGCCGCGGGGAACCGGTGCCACCACACGCGCGCTGACCCGCCTCGCCGAGCGCTCCGGGGTCAAGGGGGAGAAGTCCCACCCGATCCCGTTCCGCTCAGGAGGCTTTGTCATGTCCATCCTCAGTTCCGCCCAGCTGGCCCGCGACCTCGCCGTACGCGATCTCAGCGATCCCACGGCAGGCCCGCACGCACTCCAACTCGTCGTCGAACGCGCCGTCAATGCGTTGGCGGCGTTGTGGGACTGCGAGATCCGCTGGTGTCGCGGCGACCGGATCGTCACCGTCGAGGACAACTACGACAACCTCGGCTACGACCCCGCCGACGTCACCCGCGACGCGCGCTACACCCGCTACGTCGACGAGCACCACATGCTGCGCAGCCATTCCAGCGCGCTGATCCCCGCCGCGCTGCGCTCGCTCGCCGCGGAGCCGGTCGACGATGTCCTGCTCGTGTGCCCCGGCGTCGTGTACCGCCGCGACAGCATCGACCGCCTGCACACCGGCACTCCGCACCAGCTCGACCTGTGGCGGATCACCCGGGGCGCGCCGATGGACGGCACCGCGCTGCACGGGATGATCACCGCGCTGCTGGCCGCGCTCGTGCCCGGCAAACCCGACCGCCGGGAACCCCGCCGTCATCCGTACACCCTCGGCGGCGTCCAGGTCGACGTCGAGCACCACGGCGAATGGGTCGAAGTCGCCGAATCCGGCGTCGCCCATCCCGGGGTCCTCGCCAAGGCCGGGCTGGACGGCGCCTGGTCGGGGCTGGCACTCGGCATGGGACTGGACCGGATGCTCATGCTGCTCAAGGGCGTTCCGGACATCCGGCTGCTGCGCTCGGCCGAAGCGGGCGTGGCTGCCCAGCTGGGCGACCTCGAGCCGTACCGGCCGGTGTCGGCGATGCCGCCGGTGCGCCGCGACCTCTCCATCGCCGTGGACGCCGACGACCTCGCCGAAGATCTCGGCGACCGCGTCCGCGACGCGCTGGGGCAGGACGCCGACAGCGTCGAATCGGTGGACATCCTCGCGGAGACGCCGTATGCCGAGCTGCCGGCGCGGGCGGTGGCGCGGCTCGGCGCGAGCCCGGTGCAGAAGAACCTGCTCGTCCGGATCGTGCTGCGGCCGCTCGGCGCCACGTTGTCCGATCACGAGGCCAACGTGCTGCGGGATCGGGTGTACGCCGCGCTGCACCGGGGCACCGTCGCGCAGTGGGCGGCGGGCGGGTCCTAGGGTGGGCCCATGGCAGATCGGCTGTACTTCCGGCAGTTGCTCGCGGGCCGTGACTTCGCGGTCGGCGACCCGGTGGCGACCCAGATGGTCAACTTCGCCTACCTGATCGGCGATCGCGAGACCGGCGACGCGGTGGTCGTCGACCCCGCGTACGCCGTGCGCGATCTGCTGGACGTGCTCGCCGCCGACGGCATGCGGCTCACCGGCGTGCTCGCGACGCACCACCATCCCGACCACGTCGGCGGCGAGATGATGGGGTTCTCGCTGCCCGGTATCGCCGAGCTGCTGGCGATCGAGCAGGTCCCGATCCACGTCAACGGCGCCGAGTCGGAGTGGGTGCGCAGGGTCACCGGGGTGTCCGGCACCGACCTGCGCACCCACGACCACGACGACGTCCTCGAGGTCGGAGCGATCCCGATCCGGCTGCTGCACACTCCCGGGCACACACCGGGCAGCCAATGCTTCCTGGTCGAGGACAAGCTCGTCTCGGGGGACACGCTGTTCCTCGAGGGCTGCGGCCGCACGGACTTCCCCGGCGGCGACGCGGACGCGATCTTCCGCAGCCTCCAGTGGCTGGCCGGGCTGCCGGGGGACCCGGTGGTCCATCCCGGGCACCAGTACTCGCCCGCGCCGTCGGCAGCGCTGTCGGAGGTCAAGTCGACGAACTTCGTCTTCCGGCCGCGCTCGTTGCAGGAGTGGCACCAGCTCTTCGGCGGCTGACACGGCCTCGTCTCAGCTGTCGAGACCGTACAACGCCGCCGCGTTGCCCGAGGCGAACTTCTGACGGTCCACATCGGACGAGAAGTGCCCGAGGAGGGCGTCGATGTCCTCTTTGGACGGATGCTGGAAGGGATAGTCGGTCGAGAAGATCAGCCGGTCGGCCGAGGTCACCGACAAGGCGTGGTGCAGGAGCGCCGGGTTGAGCATGCCGGACGCGGTGATGAAGAAGTTCGACCGGAGGTAGTCCGAGACCTTGCGCCGCAAACCGGCGACGCGGGAAAGGCTGTCGGCGCGGTCCAGCCAGAACAGCAGCATTTCGCCCCAATGGCCGAGCACGACCTGGAGATCCGGATGCCGGTCGAACGTGCCGCGCAGAATCAGCCGCAACGCCGCGGTCCCGGCGTCCAGATGCCATCCCCAGCCGAAGGTGGCGAGGGCGAGATCGGTCGTCGGGTCGAAGCCGCGGTAGGACGCGTCGCGCACAGCACGCGACGGTAGTTGAGGATGGATGAACACCGGTTGGCCGAGTTCCGCGGCGGCCGCGAAGAAGTCGTCGTAGACGGGGTCGTCGAGGAAGCGGTCGCCCGAACGGCCGTAAACCATGGTGCCCACGTGGCCGAGTCCGGCGGCTCGTTCCAGCTCGCCCGCGACGTCCTGAGGTGCGGACAAGGGCAAGGTGGACAGTGCGCGGAACCGGGACGGGTTTTCGCGCACGGCCGCCGCGGCCGTGTCGTTGGCGGCGCGGCTCAACCGCAGTGCCTCGTGGGGCGGCAGCGGCTGGGTGCCCGGTGGTGTCAGCGCGAGGATCGACACGTCGATGCCCTGCGCGTCCATGGTCGCGATGCGGCCGGCGCCCAGATCCTCCAGCCGCTGCTGATGGTCGCCCATTTCGTTGAAGGCGAGGCTTTCGTCGCGGACCTCGGGCGGTAACGCGGTGAGGGCGGACGTCAGTTCCGGCAGGATCCAGTGTTCTTCGATGGCGATGAGAGTCATGGTTCACCCTTCGTTGGTGGCTGGGACGACTGGGTAGTGGCTTTCCCGCGGGGAACGCCCGGGGAAGGCCGCGTGCGAGAGCGCCGCGACTACGGCGAGCGCGGCGATGGTGATCGCCATGGGGACGGCGGAATGGCTGTCGCCCAGGCTGACGAGCGGGGAAACGAGGGCGGCGAGCCCGAACTGGGCCGCGCCGAGGACCGCCGATCCGGTGCCGGCGGCTCCGGGAACCGCGTCGAGGGCGATCGCCGTGGCAGGACCGAGGATGAACCCCAATGCCGACACCGCGAAGAAGATCGGGACGGGCAGCCAAACGGCGCTGACGGGCAGCAGTGCGAGGGCGAGCAACGCGAGTGAAGCGATGAGAAGCCAGAGGACGCCGATGACGAGGATGCGCCGCGGTTCGCCGCGACGCAAAAGCCGCGATGCTCCCGCGCTGCTCAGTACCAGGCCGAGCGCGTTGAGCGCGAACAGCAGGCCATAGCTGACAGCGCTCACCCCGATGACGGTCTGGTACAGGAAGGGTGACGCCGAGATGTAGGCCATCAGGACGGCGAACGAAAAGACGAAGGTGGCCGTGGTGGACACGTAGGCGCGGCGGCGCAACAGGCGGAATCCGCCGCCCCGGACCGTTCCTCTTTTCCCGCGCGGCAGGCTTTCGCGCACGATCACCGCGGACCCGGTGAGCATGGCCACGGCCAGCCCCGCCAGGACGGCGAGGACTCCGCGCCACTGGACGTGATCGACCAGAAGACTGCCCAGCAGCGGAGCGACCACCGGGGCGACACCACTGACGATCATCATCAGGCTGAAGGCTCGGGCGGCGGCGCGGCCGGTTTCGAGGTCGGCGATGATCGCGCGGCCGATGACCATGCCCGCCGCGGCGCTCAGTCCCTGTACGAGGCGGGCGGCCAGGAGGATGCCGATCGTGGGCGAAAAGGCGGCGAGGACACTCGCGGCGACGAACAGCCCCGAACCGGCGAGTAGCGGCCCTCGCCGTCCGAGCCTGTCGGACACCGGCCCGAAGACGAGCTGACCCGCGGCGAGCCCGAGCAGGAACATCGTGAGGGTCAGCTGGATGGCCGTGTCGCTTGTGCGGAGGTCGGCGGCCATGCGCGGGAACGCGGACAGGTAGAGGTCGATCCCGAACGGCGCGACGCTGGCCAGCAGCGCGAGCGTGAGCAGGAGCGGGACGGTGATGGTGCTTCGGGGCGAGCTGGTCACCGAATCTCCTATCGAGTGATAGCTATCAATTGACAGCAAAGATAGCATCACGGAGTGGATGAAGCGCAAACGTCACGGCTGTTCGAGCTCGCCGACCTGATCCTGGCGGTCGGGCGGCAAATCCACGCTGCCAAGGAGAACGCTGCCAAGGAGTTCGCGGCCGAATCGTGGACGCCGCTGGAGAGCGCGGTGATGCGGTTCATCGACCGGAACCCGGGCACGTCGGCCGGTGCGGCGGCGGAGGCGACCCAGCTGATCTCCAGCAACTTCAGCAGGGCGGTGCGGAGCCTGGAGAAGAAGGGCCTCGTGCGCCGCGACGTCGATCAGCGCGACGGCAGGCGGGTTCGGCTGTACCCCACCGCGCGGGCGCGGGAGAACCTGCGGCAGCTCCGGGAAATCTGGAGCGGCCTGCTCGACGGGATCGTGTCCGATCCCCAGGAGATCGAGGCCGTGAACGCGATCCTGCGCCGCGTCGAAACCGGACTCGGCGCGCGAGCCCGCCGGGGCACCCAGCCCTGACGGCCAACCCGCGGGGAGTCCGCCGTGCAACCGTTCCTGCGGATTCGTTCACATCCCGGGACGCGCGGTCCACTGGTTGACTCGGTGCCGCGGGCGCGACGATGCTCGGGACCATGAACCGCGGCGCTCTCCTGGTTGCCCGTCTGCACGTCGATCTCCGGCAGCAGGCGAGCGCGGTCTGTCCGGCAGGCTGATTCGCGCCCCGGCGTTCGCCGGCCAGTTTCCCCTTCCCCTGAACGAAGTCCGGAGAAATCCGTGTCCTTTTCCACGGGCGTGCTCGCGCGCGCCGAACCGGCCGTGCCCGAGGCACCGCCGCGCCGCAGACGGTGGCGGCTGCCCAACCTGCGCCGCTGGATCAGCCCACTGGCGCTCCTCGCGATCTGGCAGATCGCGAGCGCCACCGGGATCCTGTCGCCGGACAAGCTCAGCTCACCGTGGACGGTGCTGAAAGCCGCGGGCGAGGTCGTCCGCAGCGGGGAGCTGGGCACGGCGTTCGCGGTGTCGATCGGCCGGGTGGGCGCGGGGTTCGCGCTCGGCGCCGTCGCCGGGATCGCGCTCGGCGTCCTCGCCGGGCTGTCCCGCTGGGGCGAGGCGCTGGTCGACCCGCCGGTGCAGATGCTGCGGACCCTGCCGTTCCTCGGCCTGATCCCGCTGTTCATCCTGTGGTTCGGCATCGGCGAGCAGACGAAGATCGTCCTCGTCGCGCTCGGTGTCGCGTTCCCGCTGTACCTCAATGTCCACTCGGGAATCCGCACCACCGACGAACGGCTCGTCGAGGCCACCCGCGCGCTGGGTTTCAGCCGGTCGGAACGACTTTGGCACGTCGTGCTGCCGGGCGCGCTGCCGCAGGCGCTGGTCGGGCTGCGGCAGTCGCTGGGACTGGCGTGGCTGGCGCTGATCGTCGGCGAGACGGTGAACGCGGACGCCGGAGTCGGCTACCTCATCAACAACGCGAGGGACTTCCTGCGCACCGACGTCGTGGTCGTCGGTCTCATCGTCTACGCGCTCCTCGGGCTGGTCACCGACGCACTGGTCCGGCTCTTGGAAAGGAGGGCGTTGCGATGGCGCGCCCGGTGACGGTTTCGGGGCTGACCAAGCGGTTCGGTGACCGGACCGTCCTCAATGGACTCGAATTGACGATCGGCCGCGGCGAGTTCGTCGCGCTGCTCGGCCGCAGCGGTTCCGGAAAGTCCACCTTGCTGAAGGTGCTGGCAGGGCTCGACGGCGACGTCGAGGGCATCGCCGACGTCGAGGGCACGGTGTCCGTCGCGTTCCAGCAGCCGAGGTTGCTGCCGTGGCGGCGGGTGTGGCGCAACGTCGTACTGGGGCTGCGCCAGGACGGTGTCAGCCAGGCCCGCGACCGCGCGCTCGCCGAACGCGCGCTGGCGGAGGTCCAGCTCGGCGCGCACGCGGACGACTGGCCGCTGACGTTGTCCGGGGGCGAGGCGCAGCGGGTGTCGCTCGCCCGCGCGCTCGTGCGGGAACCCGACCTGCTGCTGCTCGACGAACCGTTCGGCGCGCTCGACGCGCTGACGCGGATCGCCATGCACCGCCTGGTCGAAGACCTGTGGCGGCGCCACGAACCGGCCGTCCTGCTGGTGACCCACGACGTCGACGAGGCACTGCTGCTCGCCGACCGGATCCTGGTCCTCGGGGAGGGCCGGATCGTCTCCGAACACGCCCTCGGCCGCCCCCGGCCGCGGGCGCTCACCGATCACGTCGAGGTCCGCGCGCGGGTGCTCGAAGACCTGGGAGTGACCGAAAATGCGCTGGCGTAGGACGATCACCGCGGCCGTGTCCGTACTGGCCCTCGGTGCGCTGACCGCCTGCGGCGCGTCGGAAGGCTCGACCGGGAAGGCCGCGGTTCCCGGCCCGGTCTCCGCGGCGGACCTGGCGAAGGTGACGCTCAAGGTGGGCGACCAGAAGGGCGGGGTGCAGGCACTGCTCACCGCGGCGAACCTCCTTGGCGATGTCCCGTACAAGATCGAATGGTCGACGTTCACCTCGGGACCGCCGCTGCTCGAAGCGGCGTCGGCGGGCGCGATCGACCTCGGCCGCGTCGGCAACACGCCGCCGATCTTCGCCGCCGCGGCCAAGGCGAAGATCGCCGTGGTGAGTGTCGCCACCAGCAACGTCGAACGCGAGGCGCTGCTCGTGCCGCCCGACTCGCCGGTCAAGGACGTCGCTTCGCTGCGGGGCAGGACGATCGGCGTTGCCAAGGGCAGTTCGGCACACGGCCAGATCCTCAACACCTTGCGGAAGGCTGGACTGTCCACAAAGGATGTCCAGCTGTCCTTCCTACAGCCGTCGGAGGCCTACGCAGCGTTCACGCAGCACCGCATCGACGCCTGGGCGATCTGGGATCCGTACACCGCGCAGGCTCAGCTCGACGCGGGCGGCCGGGCGATCGCCGACGGCCGGGGCAGCTCGAACGGGCTGAGCTTCCAGGCCGCGAGCACGGCCGCGCTCGGCGACGCCGGCAAGAACGCCGCGATCAAGGACTATCTGATCCGCGTGGTCAAGGCGCAGAAATGGGCGGACACGCACCGCGCGGAATGGGCGAAGGCGTGGGCACAGGGGACCGGGTTGCGGCTCGACGTCGCGCAGAAGTCGGTCGACGCGGGCCGGGACCTGCCCACCCCGCTCGACGACACGGTGGTGAAGTCGGAACAACAGCTCGCCGACGCGTTCGGCGAGGACAGGACCCTGCCGGGCAAGGTGGACTTCGCGTCCTTTGTGGACCGGCGATACGGGCTCGAGCTGGAAGCCGTGAGGAGCAACGGATGAGCGTCACGCTGCACTGGTTCCTGCCCACCAGCGGGGACGGCCGGACGATCGTGGAACGCTTCCACGCCAACAAGTCCGCCGGACCGGCCGCGCAGCGGGACCCGGACATCGGCTACCTCGCCCAGGTCGCCCGCGCGGCCGAGCGCCAGGGCTTCGAAGGTGTGCTGACGCCCACCGGCACGTGGTGTGAGGACGCCTGGCTGACCACGGCCGCGTTGATCCGGGAGACCGAACGGCTGAAGTTCCTGGTCGCGTTCCGGCCGGGCGTCATCTCGCCGACGCTGGCCGCGCAGATGGCCGGGACGTTCCAGCGGCTGTCGGGCGGCCGGACGCTGCTCAACATCGTCACCGGCGGCGACGCCGTCGAACAGCGCCGCTTCGGCGACTGGCACGACCACGACCAGCGCTACGCCCGCACCGACGAGTTCCTGTCGATCGTGCGCGGGGTGTGGTCGGGCAAGCCGTTCGACTTCTCCGGCGAGCATCTGAAGGTCGAGGGCGCGACTACCCTGGCGGTGCCGGATCCCTTGCCGCCCCTGTATTTCGGCGGTTCCTCGCCTGCCGCGCTCCCGGTTGCCGCGCGGCACGTCGACGTCTACCTGACCTGGGGTGAACCGCCCGCGCAGGTGGCCGAGAAGATCGCCAAGGTCAGGGAGCTCGCGGCGGAACACGGCAGGACACTGCGCTTCGGCGTTCGTTTGCACACGATCTCGCGCGATACGTCGGCCGAAGCGTGGGCGGAGGCGCAGAAACTCCTCGACGCGTTGAGCCCGGAGCAGGTCGTGAAGGCGCAGAGCCAGCTGGCGGCGAGCGAGTCGATCGGCCAGCAGCGGATGGTCGCGCTGCACGGCGGCCGCCTCGACGCCGGGGTGCGCGGCCTGGAGATCCACCCGAACCTGTGGGCAGGGGTCGGCCTGGTGCGGGGCGGCGCGGGCACGGCGCTCGTCGGCAGCCACGCCGAAGTCGCCGACCTCATCGAGGAATATCACTCGGTCGGAGTCGACGAGTTCGTCCTGTCCGGCTACCCGCACCTGGAGGAGGCGTACTGGTTCGGGGAGGGCGTCCGTCCCGAACTGGCGCGGCGCGGCCTGCTCGCCGATGTCCCGGCCCTGCGATCAGCCCACCCGGAACGCAACGTCGCCGCGCTCTGACGCGAGGCGGAAAATTCCCACCTTCATGGGCTGGGGCTTTCTTCATATCCCCGCACGCCGAGTTTATGGGAGAGTTCGTCGAGATACCGCAGCGATAGCCACAATTCGGCCTGCCGTTGTGCGGTTTCGACCTCCGGCGATCCGACCGGGGTCTCCTCGTAGTCCGACTCGCCGGGCGATGTGTGCAGCAACCATGGGTACTTCGCTTGAGGCGTCGACCGAAGCAGCCAGGTCCGGCCGTCCGATTTCACACGGTAGGTGTCCCGGTTGACAGGTGCCCACTTCATCACGTCGGAAACGGTACGGAATCTTCTATCTGAAACGCGAGTTCAAGTCGCCGTCTCGAATATTTTTTGTTGTTTACCCGCGCTTGCGCATTAATTCGCTCTCGACTTGCCGGAGAAAAAGGGTACCGTTGCTTCCGGTAAGTGCGTTCTTGTGGAAGTGCTCGAAGAGATTCAGATGATAGGATACGTCTCGTGGATCACGCAGTACAACCTCGCCGGAGAAAAGTTCGGCGGTCACCAGACGGTCGTCGTACACGACGAACACGTTCAACGGCGAAGGCATGGCGACCTTGGTCGCTGTCCACGGGAGTACGGCAAGGTGCACGTTCGGTCGCTGGGACACCTCGGCCATGTGAGCGCACTGCCGTGCGATCACATCCGGGCTGGCGCGTCCCCATCGTATGGCTTGCTCGGTGAGTAGAAAGTGGAATGTACGGGATTCGTCCTGTAGCGCTTGTTGGCTCTCCATACGGGCTCTCACGGCCCGCTCGACATTCCGGGCAGGTCTGCCCTCCACGGTGGGCGTGAGCGCTGTCCTCGCGTATTCCTCGGTTTGGATAAGACCGCTCGGTGTGGCTGGAAGGAACTGTCGGACGACCGAGGATGATTCTGCGAGGGCCTTCAACTCGGCCTGCTTGCGCCATAGTCCCAATTCGGCAACCGCGCGCCACGACGTGTGTTGCACGTTCGCCCGGCGGGCAAGTGTGACCAGTTCCCGGCCTGTCTCGGCCGGTACGTCAAGCGCCTTGAGGATGCGCTCGACATCCACCACTGTCGGCAAGATTCGGCCGCGCTCGATGCGGCTGATCTTCGACTGAGACATCGCGCAGCGGACAGCCAGCCGCTCACCGGAAAGGTTGGCTGCCTTGCGAAGCCGCTTCAATGCGTCAGCTAGCCCCGGGTCGGGCTGATCAAGTTCGGTCATACTCGGCGTACGGCACAGCGTGCGTCAGGGCCGTTTCACGCCATGCGAGGTAAGTCGGAAGGTCGGGGTCGTCGAGCTGTTCGATGGTGAGCAGGGTTCCATCCGGATTGAAGTTGAGGTGCACGACGATCGAGTCGTCGAACAGCCAGAAATCCTGTTGAGGCAGGCCTAAGTCGTTCTCGGACAGATCGAGAATGCGGATGTCTTCGCCCGCTTCGACATTGCCGGGAATGCCCCACGCGAGTTGATAGCGCTGGTAGTCGGTGAGTGGCTTTCGGATAGTCCGCACGCGTCCGATGGACTTCCCCGCCTGTGTCAGGCCGCGCACGGTCTCGTGCCATCCGGAGTTGTGTCCTTCAGGCCGGGATCCCCCGGCCATGAACTGTTTCAAGCTGTCCTGTTCTCTAGGCATGGTGTAGACCGGCTGTGTTTCCAGCCGCCACGCGGAGTGTTCATAGCCGCGTAGATGACTTGCGAAGCTTTCCCCGTCAAGCAGCACTCAGAGACTCCCTAGGCCAGTGGGCAGTCCGAACCTACCCCCGAGGGTGGTCAAAGCCTCCCGGAGAAGCCAAGGCTCCAGCTCGACAGCTTGCTCATCAGGGCCAAGCGTGAGTCCGTCGGCGGCCGAAACGGCGTTTCCTTGGAAGACAAGCGTTCCCCGGTCGGATACATGTACTGCGGGGCAGGTGCCGTCGTCGCAGTCACCGGCCACCTTGCGTAGTTTCATGGTTACTTGAATAGCACATCCGACATGCTGAGTGGGACAGCTAGTCACGGTCTTGCATGATCTCGTCACTGGGTAGGCGACGGGCTCACAACGCGCGGGACAGGGCCAGCGCGACTGTGCGGACCGCCGGGGCGACCCGTTCGGTCCGCATCCGGTTGGCCCAGCCGGAGATCGACACCGCGGCGACGGCCGTGCCGTGCGCGTCCACTAGGGGACTCGCCGCGCAGACGACGCCGACGCCGGATTCCTCGCGCTCGAACGCGATTCCCTCTTCACGGATGCGGGTGAGCTGACGTCGCAGCAGCCCGGGTGCGGTGATCGTGCGGGTGCTGACGCGCGGCAGTCCCGCGTCGATCACCGCGGCGACGACGGACTCCGGCGCGTGCGCCAGGATCGCCTTGCCCACCCCGGTGGCGTGGGCGGGGAACCGGCCGCCGATCCGCGACGGCAGCGATGGCGCGTCGGGTCCGCGCACGATGTCGAGGTAGACGACCTCGGTGCCTTCGAGCACCGCGAGGTGGACGGTGTTGCGCGTCGCCTCGCGGAGGTCGGCGAGATACGGCCGGGCCGCCTCGACGAGCCCGCGGCGCCGGACGGCGAGCTGGCCGATCTCGAACAGCCGCAGGCCGAGCCGCACCGCCGTGCCCTCGCGTTCGAGCAGCCCGGTGTCGACGAGGTGCCCGGTCAGCCGGTGCACGGTCGTCTTCGCCAGCCCGGTCCGCCGCGCCAGCTCGGACACGCCGAGCGTGTCGTCGCCGGGCCGGAAGGCGCCGAGCAGCGCGGCGAATCGGTCCGCGACGAGGCCATCGCCGTTCCGCCCAGTGGTACGCATGGGTTGAGTATGGACCACCCTGGCGAGGACCGTCACCAGGCATGGGACGCAAGGTGGTGGCCGCGATCGTCGGCCCCGGCAACATCGGCACGGACCTGCTCGCGAAACTGCGCCGCAGCGAGCGGATCGAGGTCCGGTACATGGTCGGCGTCGATCCGGCGTCGGACGGGCTGGCGAAAGCGGCGAATCTGGGCCTGGAGACGTCCGCGGAGGGCGTCGATTGGCTGCTGGAACGTGACGAGCTGCCCGAGCTGGTTTTCGAGGCCACGTCGGCGAAAGCGCATCTCGCGAACGCGCCGCGCTTCGCGGCGGCGGGTATCCGGGCGGTGGATCTGACGCCGGCGGCGGTCGGGCCGTTCGTGTGCCCGGCGGTCGCGACCCCGGAGCAGCTCGACGTGCCCAACGTCAACATGATCACCTGCGGGGGACAGGCCACGATCCCCATCGTGCACGCCGTTTCCCGGGTGACGCCGGTGCCGTACGCGGAGATCGTCGCGTCGGTGTCGTCGCGCTCGGCGGGACCGGGCACCCGCGCGAACATCGACGAGTTCACCGTGACGACCGCCCGCGGCATCGAGGAGGTCGGCGGCGCGGTGAAGGGCAAGGCGATCATCATCATCAACCCGGTCGAACCGCCGATGATTATGCGGGACACGGTCTTCTGCGCGATCGACCCGGACGCCGACGTCGCCGCGATCACCGACTCGATCCAGCGGATGGTCAAGGACGTCCAGCAGTACGTGCCGGGCTACACGCTCAAGGCCGAACCGCAGTTCGACGCCCCGCGCCCGGAGTGGAAGGGCCTGGCGAGGGTCGGGGTCTTCCTCGAAGTCGCGGGCAACGGCGACTATCTCCCGCGCTACGCCGGGAACCTGGACATCATGACGGCCGCCGCCGCGCGGGCCGGGGAACTGCTGGCGCAGGAGGTGGAGGCGGCATGAGCACACAATCGCGAAGCTCTGCTCATGACGCCGACCGGGTGCGGGTGTCCCGCAAGGAGCCGGGCGTGAAGTGGGACGACGTCGAACGTGAGGTCCGGCTGGTCGACACGACACTGCGCGACGGCAGTCACGCGATGGCGCACCAGTTCACCGAACGGCAGGTGCGCGACACCGTGCGGGCACTGGACGACGCGGGCGTGTCGCTGATCGAGGTGACCCACGGCGACGGGCTCGGCGGCTCGACCTTCAACTACGGATTCTCCCTTGTGGACGAACGCGAGCTGATCGCCGCCGCCGTGGACGAGGCGCGCCGGGCGAAGATCGCCGTGCTGCTGCTCCCGGGCCTTGGCACGGTCGAGGACCTGAAGGTGGCGGCCGATCTCGGTGCCGGCGCGGTCCGGATCGCGACCCACTGCACCGAGGCGGATGTCTCCGAACAGCACTTCGGCGCGGCACGCGCGCTCGGCCTCGAAACCGTCGGATTCCTGATGCTCTCGCATATGTCCACACCGGACGATCTGGCGAAGCAAGCACGGATCATGGCCGACGCCGGCTGCGAGTGTGTATACATTGTGGACTCCGCGGGCGCGTTGATCCTCGAGGACGCTTCGGTCCGGGTCGAGGCGCTGGTCGCCGAACTGGGCGACCAGGCGCAGGTCGGCTACCACGGGCACCAGAACCTCAGCTTCGGCGTGGCCAATTCGGTGCTCGCCTGCCGCGCGGGCGCACGGCAGATCGACGGCTCGCTGGCGGCACTCGGTGCCGGCGCGGGCAATTCGCCGACCGAGGTCCTCGCGGCGACGTTCGAACGGCTCGGCATCACCACCGGCGTCGACAAGGACGTGCTGATGGACGCCGCCGAAAACGTCGTGAAGAAGTACCTGACGCGGCTGCCGGTGATGGACCGTTCCTCGATCGTGCAGGGCTTCGCCGGGGTGTACTCCAGTTTCTTGCTGCACGCCGAGCGCGCCGCCGAGCGCTACGGCGTTCCGGCGCACGAAATCCTCTACCGCGTCGGCGCGGAACGGTACGTCGGGGGACAGGAGGACATGATCATCGACATCGCGCTGCGGCTGGTTGCAGAGAAAGCCGAAAAGGGCGAAAAGGCGGCTCAGTGAGCCAGGTCGTCGGCGCCCAGCACCAGCCGCACGCAGTGCGCGACGAGCCGTTCCCGGGACACCTGGAGCGTTCCGTCGAGGTAGGCGATGAAGACGTTGCTCAGCGCGCCGACGAGGCCGATCGACACCAGCCGCCGTTCGGTCTCGTCGCCGCGCGAGAGCTGCTCGCCGACGAGCGCGGCGAAGGCGGGCAGCAGGTGCAGTCCGCGCTGGGTCAGTGCCGGGTCGGTGAGCGGAGCGAGCAGCAGAACGCGGCCCTTGCGGGGATCGTCGACGATCAGCTCGACGAACGCCTTCACCGCGTTCTCGGCGCGTTCGGCCGCGCTGGGCGCGTCACGGACGGCGTCGACCAGCACCTGACGGGCTTGCTCGCCGACGTGCTCGTACACGGCGGCGACGAGTTCCTCGCGGTCGGAAAAGCTCTCGTAGAAGTACCGCTCGGTGAGTTTCGCGTGACGGCAGACCGCGCGGACACTGACCGCGATGCTGCCCTCGGTGCCGAGCAGGTCCAGACCCGCTTCGACCAGTTGCCCGCGGCGCACGGCCTTGCGGTCGTCGAGCGTCGTCCCGGCCCAGGTCCGCCCCGGCATGTCCACCTACTCCTCGGTTGACTACAAGCGTTGTCACATTCTAGCGTGACAACAGGTGTGGTCAGTTGGACGACTCGACGAGGAGCGGACGATGACACGGGAAGAACCGATACCGCTGGGACCGGATTCGCTCACCTGGAAGTACTTCGGTGACTGGCGCGGGCTGCTGATCGGGCTCTGGGCGGGGTCGATGCAGAACATGCACCCGGGGCTCGGCGCCGGCGTCGAGCAGCACTCACGGTTCTTCGAGGAGCGCTGGCAGCGGCTCTTCCGTTCGCTGTACCCGATCGGCGGCGTCGTGTTCGACGGCCCGAACGCGCATCGGACCGCGCTCGAAGTGCGGGGTTACCACGACCGCATCAAGGGCGTGGACGCGAAAGGCCGCCGCTACCACGCGCTCGACCCGGAGACGTTCTACTGGGCACACGCGACGTTCTTCATGAGCACGATCCACATCGCGGACCACTTCATGGGCGGCATCGGCGACGTCGAGAAGCGGCGGCTGTTCGACGAGCACGTCCAGTGGTACCGGATGTACGACATGAGCATGCGCCCGGTCCCGGAGAGCTGGGAGGACTTCCAGCTGTACTGGAAGCACATGTGCGCCGAGGTGCTGGAGGACAACAAGGCCACCCGCGACGTGCTGGAAATCGGCGAGATCGCGAAACCGCCGTTCCTGCCGTGGCTGCCGGACTTCGTGTGGCGCCGAGTGCGAGTCGTCGTCGCTCGTGATTTCGTCCGGCTGACCGTCGGCATGTACGAGCCCGAAGTCCGCGAACTGCTGGGCTTCACCTGGTCGGCGGCCGACGAACGCTGGTTCCGGCGGTTCGGGCGGGTCGTGAACACGCTGTTCAAGTTCGTCCCGCACGATCGCCGTTACCACCCGCGTGCCCGCGCGGGCTGGCGGCGGGAACGCGGGGAGCTGGCGCCGGACGCGCCGGTGGCCGAGACTCCACGAAGGAACCTGCCGCCGCTTTCCGAACGCGGAAAACCGGAGCACTACTCACCGAACGTCTGATCTGGAGGACGGATGAAGCTGGGCTATCACCTCGGGTACTGGTCGGCAGGGCCGCCGCCGGGCGCGCTCGACGCCGTGAAACGCGCCGAGGAGCTGGGCTTCGACTCGGTGTGGACGGCCGAGGGCTACGGCTCCGACGCGTTCACCCCGCTCGCCTGGTGGGGCGCGTCGACGAGCCGGATCAAGCTCGGCACCAACATCGTCCAGATGTCCGCGCGCACCCCGACGGCGACGGCGATGTCCGCGCTGACGCTGGATCACCTGTCGGGCGGCCGGTTCATCCTCGGGCTCGGCGCGTCCGGCCCGCAGGTGGTCGAGGGCTGGTACGGCCAGGCGTACCCGAAACCGCTGGCGCGCACCCGCGAGTACGTCGACATCGTCCGCAAGGTCGTCGCGCGGCAGGAGCCGGTGACGCACGACGGCGAGTTCTTCCAGTTGCCACTCAAGGGCGGGACCGGGCTGGGCAAGGCGCTGAAGCCGACGGTCCATCCGCTGCGCACCGAGATCCCGATCTACCTCGCCGCCGAGGGGCCGAAGAACGTCGCGCTGGCGGCCGAAATCTGCGACGGCTGGCTCCCGCTTTTCTTCTCGCCCAAGAGCGATGCTTTCTACCGTGGCGCCTTACAGGAAGGCTTCGCCCGGCCGAACGCACGGCATTCCTTCGACGACTTCGAGGTCGCGGCCTCGGTGCCGGTGCTGGTGCACGACGACGTCGAGGAAGCGGCGAGCTGGATCAAGCCCTCGCTCGCGTTGTACATCGGCGGAATGGGCGCGAAGAGCGTCAACTTCCACCATGACGTGTTCGCCCGCATGGGCTACGCGGACGTCGCGGACAAGGTCCAGGAGCTCTACCTGGCCGGGCGCAAGGACGAGGCGACGGCGGCGATTCCGACGTCGCTGGTCGAGGACACGTCCCTGATCGGGCCGGTGGCGAAGGTCCGCGAGGAGCTGGCGCGGTGGGAGGAAACCGTGGTGACCACGCTGCTGTTGCGCGGCGACGCCGACACGCTGGCGAAGGTCGCCGCCGCGCTCACGTGAGCCTGAACCCGGCTCAGGTGGGATTGCAGCGGGCGAGCACGGTCCGCGTGTAGCCGACGTCCGGGCGCCACTGCTCGAGGTTCCAGCTCGGCTTGTCCGGTTCGGAGATGCGGGCGAAGTCGTAGTGGCACAGGAACTGGTCGCGCATGTTGGTGTGGTTCGCGGCCGGCGCGAGCTTCACGACCTCGTTCCAGGCGTTGAGCCGTTCGCTCGCCGGGGCCTGGCGGCGTCCGTACTCGGTCGGGAAGACCGCGAGGCGCGGCCCCTTCGGGTCCGGGAGCCATTCGGTGTGGTCGACGATCGCCTGACCGGTCGCCGTCCGCAGCGCGGTGGCCGGGCCGACGGGGACGACACCCGCCGTGCGGACGTCGTCGGGCGACGTGGTGGAGGGGGCATGGGCATAAAACTTCGCGGAGCGTTGCTCATGCGCCCGACCGGGTGCGGGTGTCCCGCAGGACACAGGGGCGGCGCTGGCGGTGCCCGCGGTCGCGAGCGCGGCGGTGGCGCACAGCAGGGCGGCCACGCACACCCGGGTCGTTCTCGGGGATCTCATCCGATTCCTCCTCGATGCCGGAAGATCCACCCTGGCACAGGCGGCGGCACCGCATGGCGTACTCGCCGAAATCGGCCCGGTACGGCCCGCGCATCACGACGGTGGCACGATTCCTCCCGACCACTACCCGGTGCGGGCAGAGATCCAGTACTGAATCGTTCGCCGGGAACGTTCGACAGGAGGATCATGGCGACGCTGCCCCGAACGCTGCCCCGCCGGACGAGGTACACGTACTCGCTCGGCTCGTTCGTGACAGGATCCTTCGGCACCGTGCCGGGCCTCCTGCTGCTCCCGTACCTGACCGACACGATGGCCGTGCCGTCGGCGTGGGCGGGCGTGATCGTGTTCGTGCCGAAGGCGTGGGACGTCCTGTTCAACCCGGTCGCCGGGCGGCTCTCGGACGCGAGCCTGGTCAAACGCGGCAGCAGGCGGCTCTTCCTGCTGTACGGCGGGATCGGGGTCGCGGTGCTCTTCGCGGCGTTGTTCGCGCATCCCGGGTTCGGCGGCCCGCTGCCGGACGCGAGTTACGTCGTCGTCGCGTTCTTCCTGTGCGCCACGGCGTACGCGTTCTTCCAGGTGCCGTTCAACGCGCTGCCCGCCGAGATCACCGACTCCGCCGACGAGCGCACCCGGCTGACCAGTGTCCGGATCGGCTTCCTCGCGGTGGCGATCCTGGTCTCCGGCGGTGGCGCGCCCGCGATCACCGGTGCCATCGCGGGGGTCGCGGGCTACCGGGTGATGGGTGTCGTGATCGGACTGATCGTGCTGGCCGCGACGCTCGGGGTCTACTTCGGGCTGAAGGACGCGCCGGTCGGTTCGCTGCGGCCGACCACGGTGAGCTTCCGTGAGCTGGTGACGACGATGCGGCAGTGGCGGCCGTTCCGCTGGCTGCTCGGCGTGTACTTCATCCAGGCACTCGGCGTCGGTGTCGTGCTCGCGGCGATCAGCTACTACGCCCAGCACATCCTGGGCGATCCCGGCTACCGGACGCTGTTGTTCGTCGGGGTCGTCGCCCCGGCGCTGCTCACCATGCCGTTGTGGCCGCGGCTCGGGAAGCGCTGGGGCAAGCTCGCCGGGTTCCGGATCGCCACGCTGTCCTTCGTGGTCGGACTGGCCGGGATGATCGGCGGGAAGGTCCTGCCGCTGCCGCTGACCTTCGTGTGCGTCGCGCTCGGCGGCGTCGGCTACGCGGGTATCTCGGTGTTCCCGCTGTCGATCCTGGCCGACCTCATCGGCGACGAGGAGGAGCGCACCGGAGCCACTCGCGCGGGCATCGCGGCCGGGGTCTGGACGGCGTCGGAGACGCTGGGCCTCGCGCTCGGCCCCGGCGTGTTCGGGATCGTGCTCGCCCTCGGCGGGTATGTGTCCAGTGTGGACGCCGCGGCTGTCCAGCCGGGCAGCGCGATCACCGCGATCCTGATCGGGTCCAGCGTGCTGCCCGCCTTCCTCGTCCTGTTCGGCATCCCGCTGCTGCGCCGCTCCGTCCTGCGCGCTCGCGTCTGAAGTCCGTGAAGGCCTCCTTACCGGCGCTCAGTGCCGGTAAGGAGGCCTTCACGGACCATCAATGGACGTGGACGGCGTCCCAGGCAGGGAAAGGGTCCTCTGTGGACGGAGCGTCGGCCAGGCAGGAGGTGAGGGCGCTGGTGAGCGCGGGGGCCGCCAGGTCGACGCCGATGAACACCAGCTCCTGACGCGGCGCCTCCGCGACACCCTGCGGCTCGAAGCGCGCGACGGACCCCGCCTGCGACCACAGCCCGGTCACCCCGGGCCGCGACGACAGCGCGAAGAACCCCTTGGACCGCAACACGTTCCCGAACTCCCCGGAGTCCAGACGGCGGGCGACGACGTCCCACAACCGGGACGGATCGAACGCCCTGTCCGCCCGGAACACCACGCTGGAGATCCCGTACTCCTCGGTCTCCGGGACGTGATCGCCGTTCAGCTCGGCGACCCAGCCCGGCGCCTCCGCCGCACGGGCGGCGTCGTAGCGCCCGGTGCCGAACACCCGCTCCAAGGGCACCTTGCCGAAGCTCGACGTCAGGACGTCCGCCGCCGGATTGAGCCGCCGCAGCACCGCGACCAGGCGCTCCAGCTCATCGGACGGGACGAGGTCGGCCTTGTTCAGCAGCAGCACGTCGGCGAACTCGACCTGATCCATGAGCAGATCCGACACGGTCCGCTCGTCGCCGAAGTACTGGTCGAGCCGACGCTCCACCAGGGAGTCGCCGCTCGCCAGCTCGCGGCCGAAGTTCACCGCGTCGACGACGGTGACCATCGTGTCCAGCCGCGCCGCGTCGAGCACCGGCCTCCCGTCCTCGCCGGGAAACGAGAACGTCGCCGCCACCGGCATCGGCTCGGAGATCCCGCTCGACTCGATGAGCAGGTGGTCGAACCGGCCGTCGCGGCACAGCCGGTCGACCTCCTCCAGGAGGTCCTCCCGCAGGGTGCAGCAGATGCACCCGTTGGTCATCTCGACGAGCCGTTCCTCGGTACGGGAGCGGACGAGCGCGGCGTCGATGTTGACCTCGCTCATGTCGTTGACGATCACCGCGACCCGCACGCCCTCGCGGTTGGCGAGGATGTGGTTGAGCAGCGTCGTCTTGCCCGCGCCGAGGAATCCGGAAAAGACGGTGACGGGGACGCTCACCGTTCGAGCCGCTGGAAGTGCTTGATCAACCGGCGCGGGACGAGCTTCGTCTCGCCGTCGACCTTGATCGGCACCAGATCCGGCACCGCGGCCTTCCACTGTGAGCGCCGGGAACGGGTGTTGCTACGGGACGTCTTCCGCTTCGGGACAGCCATCAGCGGGCACCCCCGGTCTTGCGCTGTCCGTAGCGGCGGTGGAACTTCTCGACCTGGCCCGCGGTGTCCATGATCCGCCGGTTGCCGGTCCAGAACGGATGCGACGCGGAGCTGATGTCGACGACCACCAGGGGATAGGTGTTCCCGTCGGACCACTCGATGGTCTTGTCCGACGTCATGGTGGAGCGGGTCAGGAACGCGTCGCCGGTCGACGAGTCCTTGAACACCACCGGGTGATAGTCGGGGTGGATACCGGATTTCACTGGGTTTCGTCCTTTCGGTCCGACGCGTCGTTCAGCACGGACGCGTCGTGCTTGGCGGGATCGGCTTCGGTGTCGTCGCACGGTTCCTCGTGCCAGTCGCCGAACGGATCCGGGTAGTGCCGCCAGAGGTCCTGTCCGGCGGCGAGTTCCTCGTCGGTGAGCAGCGCGCCGTTGAGCGCCGCCTCGATCTCCTCTGGCGTGGTGTGGTCGGTGACCACCACGATCTCCTGCGCCCGGTCGCCGTGTTCGGGGTCCCAGCGCAACGAGGCGAGCGTGCGGCGTTCGGCCGAGACATCCGTCCACTCAGGACCGTCCGGGGAGGCCAGCCACGGTCCGGCGTGCCCGATCCCGAGCCCACCGCCCGCCGACTCGATCCAGAACGCGACGTCCGGCTGGCTGGCCACCCACGCCCGGCCACGGGTGCGGACGACACCGTCGAGCAGGACGTCGATGGCGTCGTGCAGCCGTTCCGGATGGAACGGGCGCTGCGCGGTGAACGTGGCGAGCGCGATCCCGCAGTCGGTGTGCAGCGGCGGCTGACCGCGCAGCAGCGCCCCGTGCATGTCGGTGACCTCGCCGCGGCGCGCGTCCGGCGGGACGGCGTCGAGCACGGTCGAACCGTCCACACGGGACAGTTCGACCCTGGGTACCGAAGGCGCCACCCGGTCGAGCACCGCCGACGACCTCGCCGCCGTCCACGCGTCGGTCGCCGCGCCCGCGAGCACGAGGACGTCGGCGAATTCGACCTGCGAGAGCGCGACCTGGGCGACGGTGCGCTCGTCCTCCGGGCTCGCGCGCAGATCGCGCTCGCCCAGCAGCGCGTCGCCGGTCGCGTCGCCGAGCCAGTTCGCGCAGTCGATCACGGTGAGCACGGCGCGCAGGTCGACGTCGTCGAGCACCGGACGGTCGCCGACCAGCACGTTGCGGATCGCCCAGCTGACCGGTTCGGGCTCCATCGCCTCGTCGAGGCGCAGGACGATCCGCCGCACCTCGGGGTTTCGCGCGAGGCGGCGCAGCAACGGCAGGAGGTCCTCGCGCAGGGTGCAGGAGACGCAGCCGTGCGCGAGTTCGAGGGCGGTGAGCTGGTCGCGGTTACCGAGCTGGATCCGGCGGCGGACGATGCCCGCGCCGATCTGCCGCAGGTCGTGGTGCACCACGGCGGTGCCGGGCTCGGCCTCGCGCAGCAGCGCGGCGAGGGTGCTGTTCGGTCCCGGGGCGAGGCCACTGATCAGGAAGAGGGGCACGCGCGGGTGATCGGTCACTGAGGCTCCAGAACGGACGGGGTCGTCGGGATGAACGGGTACGACTGTGTAGAGTAAGTGACAACGATTATCACTATCAACTTGGGAGGGCATGTGTCAGCCGTGTGCCAGGTCACCGGCCGCAAGCCGGGCTTCGGGAAGCAGGTGTCGCATTCCCACCGGCGGACGTCGCGCCGGTGGGACCCGAACCTGCAGACCCGCCGCTACTTCGTGCCCAGCGAAGGCCGCTGGGTGAAGCTGCGGGTTTCGGTCAAGGGCATGAAGACGATCGACAAGCGCGGTATCGACGCCGTCGTCGCCGAGCTGCGGGCGAAGGGAGTGAAGCTCTGATGGCCAAGGCCACCGACATCCGGCCGATCATCAAGCTCCGGTCGACCGCCGGGACCGGCTACACCTACGTGACCAGGAAGAACCGGCGCAACAACCCGGACCGCATGGTGCTGCGCAAGTACGACCCGGTCGCGCGCAAGCACGTCGACTTCAAGGAAGAACGCTGATGGCCAAGAAATCCAAGATCGCGAAGAACGAGCAGCGGAAGGTGATCGCCGCCCGCTATGTCGAGCGACGTCGCGAGCTGAAGGCCGTCATCGCCTCACCGGCCGCGTCGCCGGAGGAGAAGGCGGCGGCCGTCTCGGCACTGCAGGCCATGCCGCGCGACGCGAGCGCGACCCGGATCCGCAACCGCGACGCCGCGGACGGCAGGCCGCGGGGCTACCTGCGCAAGTTCGGGCTCTCCCGGGTCCGGATGCGGCAGATGGCGCACAACGGCGAACTGCCCGGCGTCTCGAAGTCGAGCTGGTGAGCTCGATGCCGAAGCCGAACCGTGACCGTCCCGGCCGCCGCAAGGTGAACCCGCTGCACGCCGCCCGGGTCACCGAGGTCGACTGGAAGGACGTCGACCTGCTGCGCAAGTTCATCTCCGACCGCGGCAAGATCCGCGCCCGCCGGGTGACGGGATTGACGCCGCAGCAACAGAAACAGGTCGCCACGGCGATCAAGAACGCCCGCGAGATGGCGTTGCTCCCGTACCCCGGCCCCGCCAGGGGCTGAGCTGCCCGGCGGACGAGCGCCCCAATGTGGCATTGGGTGCGTTGGACGCACCGAACGCCACATTGGGGTTTTCTCGGTAGGTGCGGGGGTGCGGCTTTGCTGGTGGGCGCGTGTCGCGAACGCTCCGTTCGGGA
>NZ_JBHYIK010000020.1:0-41231 GCF_042739735.1 Amycolatopsis sp. NPDC059027
GTGAGCGCGTCTCCCAGGCAATGGGTGATGCACCCTGCCGCCACCGCAAAACCCAGCCAGCCCGAGATCTCCTGCAGTTGTGCGGCGTGGTCGGGGGGGGGGGGGCCGACCCCCCCCGCGCCCGCCGCCCCCCCCCCCCCTCCGCCCGGCCGAAAACACACGAATCGGGGGAGGCCGTGAAAGAACGAGGGAAACGACCGCACGTCTGGCTCATCGGCGGAAGCCTCGCGCTCGTCGGCGCGACGGGCTGCGGGGCGCCCGGTCACGAAGCCGCCGAGCCCGCGATCGTCACGGTGCCGGTCGCCACGGGCACGCTGCTCGACCAGCCGTTGATGGCCTACATCCTCACGCCAGGCCAGTTCGACTTGATCTCCGAGGCGAAGAACATGCTGCAAGCTCAGTGCGTCCGGCGGTTCGGGCTGGAATGGCAGCCGCCGGCGGCGGATCGGACGCCGGACCCGGACCGTCCCGATACCAACCGGCATCGGCCGGACGTCTATGTGTTCCTCGACGAAACGCGGGCGCGGGAATTCGGCTACCAGCCGACACCGGAAGAGCGGCAACAGAAACTCGCGCGGGAGCAACGAGCGAAAGCCGCGGAACGGTCACGCCCGAAGGTGAGCCCTGAGGTGCGTACCGCGCTCACCGGCGAAGGAACCAGCTCGCTCAACGGCCAGCCGGTTCCCCTGAAGGGCTGTATCAGCGAAGCGGATCGGAAACTCCACGAGGGAACCGATCCCGGGTGGGACGCGAACTACCCCAGCACCCTGGCCATCAACCTGCAGCCGAAGATCGAACACGACCGCCGGGTGATGGCCAGGGTCGACCAGTGGGGCGCGTGCATGAAACAGGCGGGCTTCACCTACCGGACACCCCAGGACGCCGAAGGGGATCCGCGGTGGAAGGCGACGGAAACGGCCTCCCCGGAGGAGAAGGCCGTCGCGGTGGCCGAGGCCCGTTGTGGCAGGGAGACCGACCTCGCCGCCCTCGAGAACGCCGTCGAGATCGGTTACCAGAAGCAGGAGATAGAAGCGAAGTCCGCGGAGCTGGCCTCGTTCCAGCAGGGGAAGGAAACCGTGCTCCGTTCCGTCTCGGCGATCCTCGGCAGGTAGCCATGCGCCAGGAGAACACCAGCCCCCGCCAGGGCCGTTCGATGCGGTCGAGACGGCGCGTGCTCGCCGGGTGGACGTTCGGCGCGGCCGCGCTCATCGCGGCGGGGTTCGTCACGGGGTCGTGGATCAGGTCGCCGCAGCAGGTCGCGGCCGACGCGGCGGGCCCGGGCCCGACCACGCTGACCGCCACGGTCGAGCGGCGCGTGCTGACCTCGACGGTCGTCCTGCGCGGGGATGTCGCCGCGGCGCGGCAGGTCGACGTGACGCCGTCGGTCTCGGCACAGTCCGGCTCGGCGAAGGCGCTGGTCACCGGGATCCGGAAGAAGCAGGGCGAAACGATCCGGCCGGGCGAGGTGTTCCTGGAGGTCTCCGGCAGGCCGTTGTTCGCGCTGCCGGGCGACAAGCCGGCCTACCGGGATCTCCGGCCCGGGGCCGAAGGCGCGGACGTCGCCCAGCTCCAGGAGGCGCTGAAGACCGTCGGGCACGATCCGCGAGAACACGACGGCAGGTTGGGCACCGGGACCAAGGCGGCCCTCGCGGCGTTCTACGCGTCGACCGGATACTCGGCACCCAGCGCGGGTGAGAACGATCAACAGACACTCGCCGCGGCCCGCGACCGGATCCAGGCGGCCGAGCGTGCGCTGGAAGACGCGAAGAGCGCCGGGAAGGCGGGGCCCGATCCTCAGGCGCAACGCCTCACCGTGGGCAGGGCCGAGCAGGATCTGAATCAGGCCAGGAAGAACCTCACCGATGTCGAGTCCAGGAGCGGACCGATGCTCCCGCTCGGCGAGGTCGTCTTCCTGCCCGCCTTCCCTGCTCGCGTCGGCGCCGCCAAAGCCGAACTGGGCGCCGAGGTCAAAGGGGCGCTGATGACACTTTCCTCGGGGCCGCTCCTGATCTACGGCAGGCTCAACCCCGGTCAGCGCGGCCTGGTCCGTACCGGCCAGCAGGTGCGGATCACCTCGGAGAACCTCGGGCTGTCCGCCGACGGCACAGTGACCTCGATCGGCGAGCTCACCACCGACCAGGGCACGGGCGCCACCGGGCATCCCGTCGTGATCACGCCCACCGCGCCGCTGGATCCGCGACTTGCCGGGACGAACGTCCGGCTGGGCGTCGCCGCCGCGTCGACCGACGGCGAGGTCCTGGTCGTCCCGGTGTCGGCCCTGTTCGCCACGGCGGGGGGTGGCGCCGCCGTGATCCGGCAGGCCGCGGGCGGCAAGCAGGACACCGTGCCGGTTTCGCCCGGCCTGTCCGCGGACGGCCTTCTCGCGGTGGCGCCCGCCGGCGAAGCACTGCGGCCCGGCGATCAGGTCGTCATCTCCGAGGCCAACGTTCCCGCGCGGAAAACCGGATGACCGCGCCCGCCGTGGTGGAGTTCGACGGCGTCGGCCTGACCTACCCGGCGTCGCCGCCGGTCCACGCCGTCCGGGACTGCGGGCTGGTCGTGCGCCGGGGCGAGCACGTGGCGATCGCCGGCCCGTCCGGATCGGGCAAGTCGTCGCTGCTGAACGTGGTCGGGCTGCTCGACCGGCCGACCGCCGGCCGCTACCTGCTGGACGGCGTGGACACCACCGGGCTCGGGGACGGCGCGCGGACGGCGTTGCGCGCCAACCGGATCGGGTTCGTCTTCCAGGCGTTCCACCTGTTGCCCTACCGCACCGCTCTGGAGAACGTCATGCTCGGCCTGCTCTACCTCGGCACGTCCCGGCGGGCGCGACTGGCCGCGGCCACGGACGCGCTGACGCGGGTGGGGCTCGGGCACCGGTTGTCCGCCGAACCCACCACGCTGTCCGGCGGGGAACGCCAGCGCGTGGCGATCGCGCGGTCGCTGGTTGCCCAGCCTTCGCTTCTCCTGTGCGACGAACCGACCGGAAACCTCGATTCGGCGACCGCGCGGTCGGTCATGGCGCTGATCGGCGGGCTCCACGCCGACGGTGTCACCGTTCTGACGATCACCCACGATCCGGAGGTCGCGGCCGTGGCGGGCCGGGTCGCCCACATGCGCGACGGCGTGCTGAGCGATGAGGAGTCCCCGTCATGAGCCGGTCCGCCGAACGGTCGAAGATCTCTTCCGCCGACCTGCTCGGCGAAGCACTCGCCGGGGTGCTGCAGCGGCCCGGCCGGTCCGCGCTCACGATGCTGGGCGCGGTGCTCGGAGTCGCGACGGTGGTCGCGGTACTGGGGCTGACCGCCAGCGCCGCCGGGCAGGTCTCGCACCGGTTCACCGCGCTCACCTCCACCGAGGTGCAGGTCGAGGAGGCGCCGCTCCCCGCGGGCAGCGGCGCGAACTCGCTGAGCTTCCCTGCCGACGCCGACAGCCGCGCGGGCCGGATCCGCGGCGTCCGCAGCGCCGGGGTCTACTGGCAACTCGCGGCCGGTCGCACCGGCGACGTGACCGGTGTGATCATCCCGGGAGCTCGAAGCCAAGCCGTTCCCGTCTTCGCCGCGTCACCGGGTGTGCTCCCCGCCCTCCGGCCGACGCTGGGCAGCGGGCGGCTGTTCGACGCCGCACTGGACAACCGGGGCGAGCTCGTCGTGGTGCTCGGCGAAGCCGCGGCCCACCGGCTCGGAGTGTCCCGTGTGGACACTCGCCCCGTGGTGTTCCTCGGCGGGACGCCGATGACGGTGATCGGCATCCTCGCCGACGTCGAGCGCAAGGCCGAGCTGCTCTCCTCGATCATCGTGCCTCGCGGGACGGCCGAACGGATCTGGGGCGCGCCGAGCGGACAGGACCAGCCGCCGCGCATGATCGTCGACACCGACCTCGGCGCCGCGCCGACCGTGGCGGGCCGGATCGCCCTGGCGCTGCGCCCCGACGATCCGGGCACCTTCCACGTGATCGCCCCGCCCGACCCGCGCGCCCTGCGAGACGGCGTTTCGACCGATCTCGGCAGCCTCTTCGTCCTCCTCGCCGGCGTATGCCTGGCCATCGGCGCCGTGGGAATCGCGAACACCACGCTGGTTTCGGTTCTCGAGAGGACCGGCGAGATCGGGTTGCGACGGGCACTCGGCGCGGGCAGGCGCCATGTCGCCTGCCAGTTCCTCGTCGAGAGCGGCGTGCTCGGCACAGTGGGCGGTGTCGTCGGCGCGAGCATCGGGGTCATCACCACCGTGGTGGTCGCGCTGGCCCAGCGGTGGACCGCGATCCTGCCGGTCACGCCCGCCCTCGCCGCGCCGTTGATCGGCACCGTGACCGGCCTCCTGGCCGGCGTGTACCCGGCGATCCGCGCGACGAGAATCGAGCCCGCGGACGCGTTCCGGCGCTGACGCCCTGTCCGGCAGGGGCACCCGCTTCCGGGTGTTCGCGGCGCTGTCGCGGCTCGAACGGGTTCAGGGGACCGCCGGTTCGGTGACCTTCGTGGTGGGCGAGGGTTTGGCCACCTGTCGCGCGCTGCCCGGAACGAAGCGGACGATCGCGAGCGGGAGCAGGACGAGTGCCGCGGACAGCAGGAAACCGGCCTGGAAACCTTGCTCGGTGGGAAGATGCGTGCGGGGACTGGTCCCCGCGGAGATGATCGCGGCGGCGATCTGGACCCCGAGTGATGCCCCGATCCCGCGGCTGATGGCGCTGATGGCGGTCGCCACGCCGGTGTCCGCGCGCTCCACCGAGTCGATGACCCCGGTGTAGAGGGCGGTGGAGGCGGCGCCCATGCCGAGACCGATCGTCAGGAGCAGGCTGAGCACGACGTGCCAGGGCGCGCTGTGCCACAGCGTCGCCATCAGGCCGCCCGACGCGGTCAGGAGCAGCCCGCCCGCGACAACCACGCGGGAACCGGCCCTGCGCACGAGCAGCCCGGTCAGCGGGCCGACCGCGATCGCCACGGCGATTCCGGGGAACAGGTACAGGCTGATGGCACTGGACGACGCGCCGAAGCCGAACCCGGCCACCGCCGGCGGCATCGCCAGCAGCTGGGGGAACAGGAAGTAGGGGACGGTGTAGCCCGCCCCGAGCATCCCGGCGACCACACTGGAACTCCAGACGCCCCGCCTGCCCAGCATGCGCAGGTCCACCATGGGATCGGCGGCGCGCCGTTCGACCAGTACCCACGCGGTGCCGAACACGACGGTCAGGACGAGCAGGGCGACGGTGGTGAAGGAAAACCACCCGTTCCGCGGAAGCCAGGACAGGTTCAGCATGATGGTCGCGAGCGTCGCCGCCAGCAGGACGCCACCCGGCCAGTCCAGCCGCGCCGATCGTCCCTTGTGGACGGTCCGGCGCGGGAGCGTGAGGTGCGCGACGACAGCGAGCGCCGCCACGATCAGCGTCGGCAGCAGGAACATCCAGCGCCGGGACAGCGCGTCCGCGAGCGGCCCCGCGGCCAGGACCCCGACACCGCCGCCGATGGTGAAGCACCCGGTGATCACCCCGACCGCCACCGACATCCGCTCCGGGAACAACTCACGCAGTACGACGAACGTCGCCGGGACGATGGCGGCTCCGAGCCCCTGCATGAACTGGCCGAAGAGCATCACCGGCAGCGAGCCGGCGAACGCGGAGAACGCTCCGCCGACCACGATGCACCAGGCGAGCGCGAGGAGCGTTCGCTGCCCGCCGCGGGCGTCGGCGAGCTTGGCGATGGTCGGCATGGTCACCGAGCCGGTGAGCAGCAAAGTGGTGGCCAGCAGGGCGGCCTGGGCCGGATTCAACCCCAGCTCTCGCTGGATGAGCGGGAGAGCGGGCAGCGGCATGCTCTCCAGGGCGCCGATCGCCACGACGAGGGCGGCCAGCACGGCGACGGTCACCGGTGTGGATCGGGCGCGGGCGGAATCCGGGCTGTGCTCAGGTACTCCGGGTCCCGGCGCGCGACCGGGCTCCCGCGACAGGTTCGCGCAGCTCTCGCCTGCCGCTCGGGCCGGCGCTTCGTTCGTGGATTCTCCCAGCACCTGTCCATGACTACGGCCCGGTAATCGACGATCGATGGAGAGCTGATGTCGAGCAGCGGGGCACCGTCGTGGCGATGGCAGCTGCCCGGCACTGTTGCCGCGAATCAGAACACGGCGATGGGGTTGACCGCGATGCCGGTCAGGCCGTGAATGCGTGGCGGGGCAACGGTGAGCAGGAAGCTGTAGCGCCGCAGTTCCACGCACAGGGCCGCGAGGTCGTCGAGCTGCGACCCGTCGATCAGCGGCATCGCCATCCGGCCCAGCGCGACGCCGTGCAGCGGGGATGGTCCAGTAGGGTCGAGTGCCGGGTAGGCGTCGCCCCGGTCGCCCGTGTAGAGCGCGACCCCGCGGCGGTGCATCCAGCGCACCGCGTCGAGGCTGATTCCCGGAGTCGGCCTGCCCGGGAGGAGGGGGTCGGCGGGCCAGCCGAACCGTACGGCCAGCGCGTCGCCGGACCGTACTTCGACGCCCTGCCGCTGCTCGGCGTCCTCGAAGTCACGCGAGGTCACCGCGTGTCCGGACGGGAGCGGTTCCTCGATCGCCAGATCGAGCAGAACCCCGCGCGTCACGATTCCGGCGGCGAAGGCCGTCGTCGAGGCGAAGGTGACGCCTTCGGCTGTCACGACCTCGTTCCTCGGACGACCCGGGTAGACCTCGTCGCCGGTCGACCAGTGCGCCAGCGCGTCGATGTGCGTCGACTTCGCGTGATGGTTCGTGATCAGCATCAGGTCGGCCGCCACGCCCATTCCGGTGTGGGACATCATCTGCTGCACGGGAGAGACGTCCACTGTGGTCGGCGCGAACGGGCTGCTGACCATCGGGTTGGGCGTGATCGGCTGCGCCAGCGACACCCATCGACCGGTCCGCACCTCCGCGGCGGCCTTCGCGCGCACGTCGTCGGTGATGAGGTTGAGTGTGCCGAGCTCGTCGTCGGATCCCCACCGGCCCCAGTTGCCGGGCAGGTCGAGGTCAGTCGGATCTACCACGTGGCCATGATCGCGGACGAGGATCCCGAGGGGAAGCGCATCGGGCATGTTCGGGACTTTTGGCCACCATGACGTCACTCGCAGGGCACACCTCGATGGGAATTCTCGTTCGGCGTCGACGGCATCTGAGCGGTTTGCATTGTTGATCAGCGTGGATTGGCTTCTTGGACAAGTGAGTTGTCGTCGTGCTCGGTGCTATTCCAGAATGAGACGGTGACCGTGGATCTGGATTTCGACACGAAGGTGTTCGACAAGGAGTACATCGCCGTCGCCGACCGGCGGGAGCCGATCGTGCGCGGGGGCAGGCATCTGTTCGACCGGTTGCCTGCGGCCTTCGACGGCGTGCGCCAGGTCGGTGTGATCGGCTGGGGTCCGCAGGGCTCGGCTCAGGCGCGGAACTTGCGGGACTCGCTGGGCGGCGCGGTACGGGTGACCGTCGGGTTGCGCCGGGACTCGGGGTCGTGGGACGCCGCGGTGCGGGCGGGCTTCACGCCGGAGGAGGGCACTCTCGGCGAGATGTACGACGTGATCAGTGGTTCGGACATGGTGATCCTGCTGATCTCGGACGGCGCGATGGCCGAGACGTACCGGGAGGTCTTCGCGGCGCTGCGGCCGGGCACGACGCTCGGGTTGTCGCACGGCTTCCTGCTCGGCCACCTGGACCTGGTCGGCGACGAGTTCCCTGCCGACGTCGACGTGATCGCCGTCTGTCCTAAAGGGATGGGCGCCTCGGTCCGCGCACTTTACTTGCAGGGCAAGGAAATCAACGGTGCCGGGATCAACGCGAGCTTCGCCGTGCACCAGGACGTCTCCGGCCGGGCGGTCGAGCGTGCGTTGGGCTGGTCGGTGGCGCTCGGCGCGCCGTACACGTTCCGTACGACGCTGCGGTCGGAGTATCTTTCGGATCTGTCGGGCGAGCGCGGCATCCTGGCCGGTGCGCTGCACGGCATCGTGGAGAGTCTCTACCGGCGGTTCCGCGATCAGGGCAGGAGTGCCGAGGACGCGTTCCGGCACTCGGCCGAGTCGGTCACCGGCCCGATCTCGCGGGTGATCTCCCGGGACGGCCTGCTCGGTGTCCACCGGCTGCTCGACGCCGGGAGCCGGCGGGTTTTCGCCGAGGCGTACTCCGTCAGTTATCCGGTCGGGCTGGAGCTGATGCACGAGATCTACGACGAGGTGCGCTCCGGCGACGAGCTGCGCAGCGTGGTGCTGGCGGGCAGGCGGCTGGCCCGGTTTCCGATGGGCAGGATCGACCAGGCGGACATGTGGCGGGTCGGCCAGAAGGTGCGCGCGGACCGGGTTCCGGAGGGGATCCCGCTCGATCCGTTCACCGCGGGTGTGTTCGTCGGCGTGATGATGGCGCAGATCGACACGTTGCGGGAGTTCGGTCATCCGTACTCGGAGATCGCGAACGAGTCGGTCATCGAGGCCGTCGACTCGCTCAACCCGTACATGCACGCCCGCGGGATCGCCTACCTGGTGGACAACTGCTCCGTCACGGCCCGGCTCGGCGCGCGCAAGTGGGCGCCGCGGTTCGACTACGCGCTGACGCAGCGTGCCTACCCGGTCATCGACGACGAACGGCCCGTCGACGTCGAAGTCTTCGGCGCCTTCGAGAATCACGTCGTGCACGAGGTGCTGCGAGTCTGCGCGGAAATGCGGCCGTCGGTCGACATTTTCGTCGAATGACGCCGGGCGGCATCAGTCCCTTCCGGCGAGCACGATCTTCTCGGCGAGCAGCCGGGGGTTGGTGAAGACGACCTCGTGGCTGCCGGGCAGTTGCACCAGGCGGTGCAGGCCGAGCCGCCCGGACATCCGCGGGTGCCAGCCCCACTCGCCGGGGGGAAGCGCGGTGTCGTCGGTGCAGTTCAGGTAGCTCTTGGCGATTTCCAGCCGGGAGAACCTCGACAGGTCGAGCCGGTCCAGGAAGGGCTGGTACGGCGTCGGTGACAGCTGCTGGTAGGTGGCGGTCGCCCGGTCGAGGCCGGCGTCCTGGATGAACGCCTCCCGCCAGATCGGGAACGGCACCATCACCGTGTTGTCGTCCGACTCACCCGCCAGGCGCGCGAACAATTCGCGATAGTGGGGCGGGAGATCGTCGTCGACGCTGGTACCCGGTAGCGGCACGAAAGCGTTCCAGAAGACCAGGCGACGCAGCCGTTGCGGGATCTCTTCGGCGACCCGCGCGATCACCGTTCCGCCGAAGCTGTGGCCGACCAGCACCACGTCCGCGAGATCGTGGTCCACGATGAACCGCTGGATCGACCACACGCAGTCGTCGTGCCCGACCGCCTTGTCCACTTCCTTGCCGTGACCGGCGATCGTCGGGCTGTGGGCGACGTGACCGAGTTGTTCCAGCTCGGGGACGACAGCGTCCCAGGCCGAGCCGTCGTGCCAGGAACCGTGCACGAGAACGAACGTGATCATGACCGGACCTCCGTTTCCCGGGGAGGGTAATACCGGCCCCGGGGGAGCGGTCCCGGTCTGGATGCTGCACGGGACACCTGCCGCGGACAGCTCCCTGGCGGAGGTGTCGATTTCGCCAAGGCTCGGCTTCGGCGGGCCTTAACGAGCGGGCAGCCGGAATGTCCGCTGGATCGTGTCGAGGTAGTACTTCCCGTCGCGCACGTTCGGCTCGATGATGCCGCCCTCGTGCCATTCGTTCCACGCGTACATCGTCAGGTAGTTGTCGATCGGGCTCGCCGGCTGGCTCTTCATGCTGTTCAGCGTCATCGTCATGGCTGCCGGGAACTGGGCCCTCGCGTCGTCCTTGAAGTACCGGACATCCTGCTTGGCCTCCCAGAAGCCGGTGCGCGGCGCCTCGTCGAAGCCGCTCATACCGCACCGCAGCATCGGCTTGCCCTTGGTGTCCACGTTCGCGAAGTACGCCGGCGCGTTCTGCACGTACTGGCTGTAGCTGCCCGCTTGGATGTACTGGCCGATGTTCAGGCAGCCGAAGGCGTCGCCGTTCACCTGGAACGCGGTCGGGTGCTCGCTGTGGTTGACGATGTAGGCGTCCTTGCCGGTCTTCGCCCCGATCTTCTGCTTCAGCAGGCCGATGAACGCGTTCTGGTCGGCCGCGCTGCCGTTCCCGATCCCGCCGCCGTCTTCGATGAACACGATCGGGCGATCCTCCTGCGTCATCAGGTAGTTGGCCTTGGTCAGGTAGCCCGAGTAGTTCTCGGCCGCGGCGTCGAACTGCGCGGCCGGCAGCATGAGGTGCTGTGGGTCGTCCTTCGCGTAGGGAATGACGATGCTCAGCATGAACTGCAGGCGGTTCGTGTTGGCGGCCCGCAGGAAGGTCTTCAGAGCGACGTCGCCGGTCGCGGTGCCCTTCTGGTTGTTCCAGTAGTCGTAGAACGAGAAGAAGCCGAGCCCGGCGTTCGCCGCCTGGTCGATCTGGGCCTCGAGTGTGGCCGTGCTGCTGTCGTCGTAGTAGCCGATGGACGGCTTCAGGTGACTCCAGTCGCCCGGCCAGCCCTGGGTGTTCCGCGCGACCGGGCCCCACGGGCTGTCCGGGTCGCCGTGGAAGTCGCGCACTCCGCCCCACGGGTCGGGGAAGCGGCCGAACGCGTTCTTCACCGCCTGGAGGAACAGGTCGTCCGGGTTGGCCGCGTCGTAGGCGCCGAAGTAGTACGCGCCGACCTGATAGTACTCGGGCAGTACGTAGCCGACGGGGCCGTCGAGCGTGTAACCGGCGGGCTGGTCATACGCGAGCCGCCAGCCTTTGCCGTTGGTGTAGCGGTTGAGCTGCTTCGCGCCGTTCACCGGCGACGTGTAGACGTACCCGGTGCGGCCTTCGAGCGTGAAGCCGTGCGAGGTCAGGTAGTCGATCTCGTCCTGGTCGGTACTGATGATCCAGTTGCCGGTCGCCGTCTGCTTGAGGCGGTGGATCGGCTTGGTCGACTCCCCGGAGTTCGCGAAGACGTATCCGAGCGGCCGCGGCGAGGGCATCTTCATATCGAAGCTCTTCTGCGCCGAGACGACTTCTCCCCAGTTCGCGCTGTAGAGGTACTTCTGGCCCGGCTGGTCGTACAGCTCGCGCAGCGGAAGCGGTTTCAGCTGGTTCACCGGCGTGGCGGCGTCCGCGGCCGGAGTGACCACAATGGACAGTGCGAATACGGCGACGACCGCGGCGATGGCGCGCAGTGGCATGATCCCTCCCTTGATCGAACTCAGACTAGCAAGCAGAGGAATTGACGCTTCCCGTCGCCAGTGCCGCCCACCGTTTCGGCCAGGTCCCGGCCGCGCCGGACACCGCATCCGGATCGGCCGGGTCTAGCTGCGCCATTCGGTGCATTCTGGCCGATCGCGTTGACCAGTGCGGCCGGGCTGGGGCACAGTCGAAGACGAGAGGGTTTGCGCACGTTCGAATGCCGGTCATGGGGGCCCGTGCGCGATCTTCAGGCTGTGCTGGGGGTAAAAAATGATGGGGAGTTCCTTTCTGCGGGTCGAGCAGGCTTTCGAAAGGGTCCTGCGTCGTACTCCACTGCGTCGAATCCAGATGTCACTACGGGGCCGCGCGGTGAGTTTTGGCCTCAAGCTGGAAGAATGCGGTACTGCCAGGTCCGTCAAGAGCCGTACCGCGGTGGGCTTGTTGAGCGACCTGCATCGTGAAAGCCCTCTCGTGCCGGGTACCGTGGTCGTCGAATCCACCTCGGGAAACCTTGGCCTGGCCATGGTTCACCTCCTCGCGGGTATCGGCTGCGGTTTTCTGGCCGTCGTGGATCCGAAGACCCCACAGGCCACCCGGCGAGCGCTGCTCGAGCAGGGAGCCCGGCTCGTCGTCGTGGAGGAACCCGACGAGCAGGGTGGCTACCTGTCGCGGAGACTCGAAGCCGTGCGCCGAATTCTTGACGAGCACCCGGACTACCGCTGGCCGAACCAATACGAGAACCCGGCGAATCCCGAGGCGCATCGGATCAGTACGGGGCCCGAGATCACCGAACAGGCAGGCGCGGATCTGGGTGCCGTTTACGTACCGGTATCGACCGGGGGAACATTGGCGGGAATCGCGGCCCATCTGCGCGCCCACCGTCCGGACGTCAGATGTGTTGCCGTCGACGTCACCGGTTCGGTGGCTCTGGGCGGCGCCGGCGGCAGACGTCTCATTTCCGGGATCGGTGCGGGTAGGCGCTCGGTTTTCCTGCGCGGCGACGAATACGACCACGCGGTGCACGTCGATGATGCCGAGGCCATTGCGGTCTGCCGCATGGTCAGGGAAGACCTCGGCCGCACGGTCGGCGGATCCACCGGTTGTGTCCTGCGCGCACTGCTCGACGACGTCACCGTGGGCTCGGTCGCCGGTTTTCCCGTTTGCCTGGCCGCGGACGGCGGGACCAAATACGCCGACACCATTTTCTCCGACGACTGGGCGAGGGAACAGGGCATCCACGCGGACATCGGCGCCGCGGTGAGGCGATGGCGCGCGGCCGGGCTGACTTTCCGGGTTTCGGGGTGAGCGCGGGTTCGAATGTTTGCCACGCGGACCCGGATCACATCTTACCTGCCGGCGATTCAATTGCTGGCGATGGTGGAGTGGACGGGGACAGGCCTCTTCCTGGCTGTGTCGACCATCTACTTCGTGAAGGTCGTCGGGTTGGGCACCGCGTCGGTGGGCGCCGGGATGAGCGTCGCGGGCGGGCTGGCGATGCTGGCAGCGGTTCCGATCGCCCGGCTGTCGGAGCGCTTCGGTCCCCGCCCGCTGCTGGTCGCGCTCAACCTGGTCCGCGCCGTCGCGACCATCGCGTACCTCCGAGTCGACGGCTGGGGCGGCTTCCTGGTGATCGCGACGGTGGTCGCGGTCACCGAACAGTCGCTGCCACCGCTTGTCCAGGCGTACGTCGGCAGCCGTGCCCGGCAAGATCTGCGCGGCAGGGTGATGGCACTGCAGCGCACGGTCGTCAACGTGGGCATCAGCTTCGGCGGCCTGATCGCGGGCGTGGTGCTCGGTGCCGACAGCCGTTCCGCCTTTCACTGGTTGCTGGTCGGCGGTGCGGTGGCCTACCTGGCCGTCGCCCTTCTCCTGCTCGGTATGCGCGACGAGGGCGGGAAAGCGGGATCCCGGCCGGCGATCCGTGCCCTGCTCACGGATCGCCGCTTGCTGAGCCTCACCGCCTACCACGCCGTGCTGTCCCTGTGGACGCCCATTCTCAACGTCGCGTTCCCACTCTGGCTGGTGACCCGTACGGACGTGTCCGACCGCTTCGTGGGCTTTCTCTATGCGGTGAACACCGTCGGCTGCATCGCGCTGCAGTACCCGTTGAACGGTTTGTACGGCACCGTCCGGCGTTCCTGGCTGGCCTGCGGTATCGCCGGTGGACTACTCGCCGTCTCGTGTGCCGGATTCGCCGTGGCGCCGGGGTTCCCGGCCGCCGGTGCGATAGCGATCTTCGCCGGCACCATCGTCGTGCTGACCTTCGCCGAAGTGCTGCAAGTAGGTGCCTCATGGACGCTGTCGTACGAGTTCGCCCCGGACAACGCGCGCAGCGCCTACCTGGTGCTGTTCAACCTGGGGCGCACCACGGCCAACCGGGTGGCGGGCCCGTTGCTCATGACCGGAGTCGTCATCGCTCTCGGCACGACGGGCTGGATAGCGCTCGGCGTGGTCTTCGTCCTCACCGCGCTCGTCCCCGTCCTCGTGCTCCGCACCCACCGAACCGGAAAACGGTCCGTCGCGCGAGCGAGCGGCTAAGCCGATGTTCCCTCGTCAGTCCCGGAGGTCTGGTCCTGTGGATTTCGAACGCTATCCCGAGCACGCGTTCCGCTATCTGACGCGGGCGGATGTCATCGAGGCGGTCCACGGTGTGGACATCGTCGAGACCGTGGCCGAAGCCGTTGTCCTGCATGGCGAAGGCCGGTCGATCCTCCCGGAGGAGGCCTATCTCGGCTGGACCACGTCCGACGGCGCCGCCGCTCGCTGCCTGGCCATGCCGGGAGCGCTCACCGCGGGCGCGCGACCGGTGATCGGGCTCAAGACGATCAACGCGAGCCTGGCCAACCCCGACCGCGGTATTCCCCGTTCCCAGGGCGTCACCCTGCTCCTCGATCCGGACACGGCCCGGCCCGTCGCGATGATGGAGGCCGCGTACATCAGCGCGATGCGTACCGCGGGCGTCACCGCCCTCGCCGTGCGGCACCTGGCCGTCGAGTCGCCCCGCACCCTCGCGCTGCTGGGCTGCGGCACGCTGGCGAAGGCGCACGCGTGGCTGCTCCTCGACACGGCGCCCACCATCGACGCGGTCGTCGTCTACGACACCACGCCGGTCCGGGCGCAGGCGTTCCGGGAGTTCGTCGCCGGGCTCCCCGGCGGAGACCGCGTCACCGTGAAGGCCGCGGGCGGTCCGATGGAGTGCGTGTCGGGGGCCGATCTTGTCGTCTCGGTGACGACCGTCACGGAAGGGTACATCGAGCCGGACTGGCTGAAGCCCGGCGCGCTGGTCGCCCACGTCTCGCTCGACGACCTCACCGAAGCGGCTGTGCTGGCCGCGGACCTCCTCGTGGTGGACGACTGGGGCCTGGTGCGCGACGATCCCCGGCGGCTGCTCGGTCGCATGCACCGCGCGGGAACGCTGCTGGGCCCGGACGGCGAGTCGCGCGCCGGGGTGACCCCGCACCCGGATGCCCGCCGGGTCGACGCGTCGCTGGGCGACGTCGTGACGGGGCGCCACCCCGGCCGGCGCAGGGACACCGACATCGTCATCAGCAACTCCTTCGGCATGTCGATTCTCGACATCGCCGTCGCCGACCGCATCCGTGCACGGGCCGAGACCACGGGCATCGGCAGCCTGCTCAACCTCTGAAGGAGAGGAGACACCATGCCCACCGATCAGGACCTCCGGGAGGTCAATCGCACGATGTGGTCGTACGGCGAGTACCGCCACGTCGCCGACCTGCTCCGGCCGGGAGCCGTCGAACTGGTCGACCGGCTCGCCCCCGAACCCGGTACGCCTCACCTGGACGTGGCGACCGGCAACGGCAACGTCGCCATCCTGTCGGCGCTGCGTGGGGCGCACGTCCAGGGACTCGACCTGACCGACGAGTTCTTCCCGGACGCCCGCGAGCGCGCGGCGGCGGCCGGTGTCGAGATCGAGTTCCACCTTGGCGACGCGGAGGATCTCCCGTTCCCGGACGACTCGTTCTCGCTCGTCACCTCCACCTACGGTGTGCAGTTCGCCGGCAACCACGACGCCGCGGCCGGCGAGCTGGCGCGGGTATGCCGCCCAGGGGGCCGGATCGGCCTGTGCAACTGGACCAGTCGCAGTTGGACGGCGCACTTCCAGGAGATCCTCTCCGCCTACTTTCCTTTTCCGACAGGGCATCAGGGTCAGCCCATGCTCTGGGGCCGCGAGGATTACCTGCGCGACCTCTTCGGGGCGCGGTTCACGCTGGTCACCGAGCGCCGTTGGCTGTGGTACCCGTTCACGGAGGCCGAGGCCCTCGTCGCGTTCTTCGAGTCCTGTTTCGGTCCGTGCATCGCCGCCCGCAACGCCATTTCCCCGCCCAGCCGATGGGCCGATCTGCGCGCCGAAATGGTGGAGATGACCGAGCGTTTCGTCACCACCGACGACCGGGGCACCGGCGTGCCGGTCGAGTACCTGCTGGTGATCGCGGAAAAGGAGAGCCGCCGATGACCGGACAACGCCCGCTCGTCGCGCCTGCTGATTTCCCGCTGCTGCCCATCGCCGACGGCCAGCGAAAGGAAGCGATCGCGAACGCCCTGTCCCGGGTCGAGCCGTACGACCGCACCGATGCGGTGATCACGCATGTGATGCGGCACGCGACCCGGCGGCCCGAGCAGCCGGCGGTGACGGAGGCGGGTCGCACCGTCGGCTACGGCGAACTCGCCGACCGGGCGTGGCGCGCGGCCGCGGTGCTCGCGGCCCGAGGGGCCGGCCCTGGTCAGGTCGTCGCCGTGGGCGGTGAGCGCGGGGTCGAGGTCGTGACGGCCTTTCTGGCCCTGGAGTTGCTGGGCGCGGTGTACCTCCCGGTGGACCCGGGGTGGCCGGCGGCCCGCATCGAGGGCGTACTCGCCGACAGCGCGGCGGCGCTCCTGATCACCACCGGGCGGACGGACAGCTGGGCGTCCCTCCAGGCAGGCGCCGGCGCGGCGGACTGCCCCACGATGCCGCTGACCCTGGCCGAGAACGAGGCCTTCGCCGTGGCCCGGCCGCTGCCACCGGCTCCCGGCGAAATCCGGTACGTCCTCTACACCTCGGGGTCCACCGGGCGGCCCAAGGGCGCGCTCGTCGAACACCAGGGGATGCTCAACCACCTGTGGGCGAAGGTCCAGGACCTCGGACTCGGCGCGGGCGATCGGCTCGCCCAGACCGCGCCACTGGGTTTCGACATCTCCGTCTGGCAGATGCTGGCCCCGCTCCTGGTGGGTGCCACGGTCCAGGTCTACGGCGACGACGAAGCCCGCGAAGGCGAGGTCCTGCTGGACGCTGTCGCCGGCCGCGGCACGACCGTCCTCGAGGTCGTCCCCACGCTGATCCGCCTGCTGCTGGATGCCCATGACACCCGCGCGGAACCCGCGGACCTGGCGGGACTCCGGTGGCTGATCGCCACCGGCGAGGAACTTCCGCCTGCCTTGGCCACGCGCTGGTTCGCCACGTTCCCCGCGGTCGGTCTGCTGAACGCGTACGGCCCGACGGAGTGCTCCGACGACGTGACGCACGCTCGGCTGAGCCCGCCGGACTCCGAGGTGCGCCATCTGCCGATCGGCGGCCCCATCGGCAACGTCACGCTGTACGTCCTGCGTAAGGAAGACAACGCCTGGGCGGCTTGCCGGCGGGGCGAGGCCGGCGAACTGTTCGTCGGTGGCGTCGCCGTCGGCCGTGGCTATCTCGGTGATCCCCGGCGCACGGCAGGCAGCTTCTACCGTGATCCCTTCACCGGGCACGGCCGGGTCTACCGGACCGGCGACGCCGTGCGCGTGCTGCCGTCCGGTGAGCTGGAGTACCTGGGCCGCGTCGACCGGCAGGTGAAGATCGGTGGTGTCCGGACGGAACTCGGCGAGATCGAGGCGGTCCTCGGCGCGCATCCGGCGGTGGCCGCGTGCGCGGTGACGGTGCACACCGCGGCGCCGGACCCCGCACTCGTCGCCAGGGAGACGGGCCTGACGACTTCGGCAGGGCCGGCCCGTCTCGTCGCCTACGTGGTGCCCGCGCGCACACCGCTGTCCGCGGACGGGTTGCGTGCGCACCTCGCGGAGCGGCTGCCCACGGCCATGGTGCCGCGTACGTTCGTCGAACTCGCCGACCTGCCGCTCACCCGCAACGGCAAGACGGACTACCCGGCCCTGCCCGCGCCGCCACGCCGGGAACGGTCGGTGGACCGTTCCCTCAGTCCACCGAAGAACCCCGCGGAGCGGCACATCGCGGAAGTCGTGGCCGAACTGCTCGATGTCGACGCGGTCGGCCGGGACGACACTTTTCTCGAACTGGGCGGCGATTCCCTGCTGGCCATGCGCCTGCTGTCCCGGCTCCGATCCGGCGGATCGACGGCCGTCCTGCGCGACGTCCTGAGCGACGGCAGTCCGGCCGCACTCGCCGCACTGGCCACCTCGGCTCCGGTCGCGCGCTCCGGCGCGGTGCCGGAGCCGATGGGGGCGCGTACCCGGCCACTGACACCGCAGCAGGAAGGCGTGTACTTCCACTGGCGTCTCGACCCGGACAGCCCCTACTACAGCTACCAAGGTTCGCTGCTCCTCGACGGCCCGCTCGACCTGGACCGGCTCGGCCGGGCTTGGCGACTGCTGCTGCGGGAGAACCCGCTCCTGCTCGCCCGGTTCACCGAACAGGACGGCACACCGGTCCACATCTATCCACATTGGACGGTGAGTCTTCCGGAGGCGGAGGACCTCAGGCACCTCGACACCGAAGCGCGATACCGCGAGTACCGCGAGGCGGCCGCCACCGAGGCGGCTCGCCCGTTCGACCTGGCCACGCAACCGTGCCTGCGGGCCCGGCTGTTCGTCCTCGGTGACCAGCACCACCGGCTGCTGGTCACCATGCACGAGATCCTGCTGGACGGCTGGGGCGCCACGGTGCTCTTCCAGGACCTCGCCGAGCTGTACCGGGCAGCGGCCGACCCCGGCGCCGCCGCGAACCCGGAACGCGCCGCGCGCTATGACCACTACCTCGACTTCCACGACCGGCTCCTGCGTTCCCCGAGGATCGCCGAAGCCGGTGCCTACTGGAAGCGTCAGCTCGACGGCGAACTGCCCGTGCTCGATGTGGCGCAACGCAGCCGGCCGGCCCGGCCCACGTACCGAGGCCGGATCATCGAGGCCGTCATTCCTCGGGAACTGACCGCGACGTTGCGCGAAGCCGTGGCGAGCACGAGCCGCACCCCCTTCGTCTACCTCGTCGCCGCCTACGCACTGGCGCTCACGTACTACAGCGATGCCGACGAAGTCGTGATCGGCGCCCCGATGGCCGGTCGCGACCGCCCGGAGCAGGCGGATGTGCCCGCCTTCATGCTGTCGATGCTGCCCCTGCGCATCGCGGTGGACGCGGACATCGACCTCGGTGCCTTCACCGGCCGGGTGGGCGAGGTGGTGCTGGACGGCTATGCCGCGGCCGACTACCCCTTCGGCTGGATGCTGCGGGACCTGCCCGCGGCGGCTCGGAGCTCCGCCACCACACCGGTGTTCCAGACCATGCTCAACATGCCCGCCTACCCGGTCCGCCACGCCACCGCGGCCGGGGTCCGGTTCCGGTTCGTGGAGCTGGACACCGGCTACACCAAGTACGACTGCGCGCTCTACGCCCAGCACCACGGACCGAGGGAACTCCTCCTGCAGTTCGCCTACCAGGACGAGCTGCTGTCCGCGGACGCGGCCCGCCGCGTGCTGGAGAGCGTGCTGATCGCCCTGCGCGCGCTCGTCGAGACGCCGCACGTCAGGGTTCGGGCGCTGGACCTGTTGCCCGACCCGAGGCACCACCACCTCGTCACCGCACTCGTCACGGGAGGCATTCACTGATGCTGTCCGACATGGCCGGAACCGGCACAACCACAACCGGCACAACCACAACCGGCACAACCACAACCGACGACCGTGCCGCGTGTCTGGCGAGACTGTTCACCGACCGCGTAGCGCTCACACCCGACGCCGTCGCCGCGAAAAGCGGTGAGCAGGTCGTGACCTACCGGGAACTGGACGAGTGGAGCGGTCGCCTCGCGGCCCGGCTCGCCGACCGCGGTGTGGGCCCCGGCAGCGTCGTGGCCCTCGCGGCCGACCGGGGACCGCGGGCGCTCGTCGGTGTGCTCGCCGTCCTGCGTACCGGCGGCGGCTACCTGGGGCTCGACCCGGCGATCCCGGCCCGCCGCCAGCGCCGGATGGTGGAGGAGACGGCGCCCGACTGCGTCCTCGCCGCGCCGGGACTCGATCAGTTCCCGATCCTCGACGCGCCCCGGGTGCGTCTGGACGAGGTCGCGGACGGGCCGGTGCTCGCGCCTCGGGATATCGACGACTCCGCCTCACGCGTGTTTCATGTCGTCTACACCTCCGGTACCACCGGAGACCCCAAAGGCGTGCGCATCAGCCACCTCGCGGTCCTCAACCGGCTGCGCTGGATGTGGCGTGACCACCCCTTCCCGCCCGGCTCGGTGCTGGCGGTCCACAAGCCCGTTTCCCTGGTCGCTTCGCCCTGGGAGTTGCTCGGTGGCCTGCTGGAGGGTGTGCCGTCGGTCTACCTGAGCCAGGACGAGGTGCTGGACCCCGCGCTCCTCGCCGACGCGCTCGAACGGGAGCGCCTCACGCATCTGTACCTCACCCCGCACCTCATCGCCGGACTGGTCGACGAGGTGGGCAGTAGAGGCGGTCCGGCACATCTGCCGACCCTCGTCACCAGCGGGGCGGACGCGCTGCCGGTGAGCACCGTGCGGAAGTTCCGCGAAGCCTTCCCCGGAACCACGCTGCTCAACCTCTACGGCATGACGGAAACGGCGTCGAACGTCGCGGCCTTTGACACTTCCGCGCTCGAGGCGGACGCCGACCGGGTGCCGGTGGGCAGGCCGGTGGCAGGCGCCTCCCTCACGGTGCACGACCGGTTCGGCCGGCGGCTGCCGCCCGAAGTGGTCGGCGAGGTGTGGGTGGCGGGGCCGCCGCTCGCGCTCGGCTACGTCGGCGACGGCGATGATGACCGGTTCGTCACCGGGGACGATGGTGTCCGGCGCTACCGGACAGGGGACCGAGGCCGGATCACGGGCGGTGGTGACCTGGAGATCGCCGGGCGGACCGACAACCAGGTGAAGATCCGCGGTTACCGGGTGGAGCTCGAGGAAGTCGAGGCCACGCTGCGCGGGGCCCCGTCCGTCGCGGACGCGGGCGTCTACGTCTCCGACGAACGAGGTGATCCTCGTTTGGTGGGGTGTGTCACCGAAAACGAGGAGACCGATCCACTGGTCCTGCGCGCCTATGTCCGGGACCGGTTGCCGGACTACATGCTGCCGGCGCGGATCGTCGTGCTGCCCGGCTTGCCGTTGGGCGCCAACGGAAAGCTCGACCGCGTCGCACTCGCCCGGCTCGCCGGCCACGCCGCAGGGAACCGGAGCGAACGCCTCACGCCGTCCGACGACACCGAGCGCACCGTGCTCGGGATCTGGGAGCAGCTGCTCGGTGCCGCCCCGGCCACGGCGGAGGACAACTTCTTCGAGGCAGGCGGCCACTCCCTGCTGGCCGTCCGGTTCGCCACCAAGCTGGAGAAGGCTTTCGGCCACCGCGTCGCCTTGCGCAAGCTGCTCGGTTCCCCGACTTTCGCGGGGATCGTCAAGCTCGTTCACCGAGTGGGCTGATCGGCTCCCGGCCGCGAACTATCCAGAAAGGACAGATCGTGACGAATCCACGGCACCCGAGCGGCCTTTCTCGCCGGCGAGCGCTCGGCCTCGGCACCGCCACAGCCGGTGCGCTGCTCGGCGGGACCGGCCGCGGCGCCGCGACGGGGAGCCCGGCCTTGCCGGCGGTACCCGGTGGGCTGGATGCCACCGATCCCGTCGAGCTGGCCCGCGCCATGGTCCGCCAGGACACGTCCAACGCCGGCGGTGGCGCCGTCACCCTTCCCTACGCTCTGCTGCTGCGGGACCTGTGGCGGGCGGCCGGGGTCGCCGGCGAGGTCATTCCCACGCCCACCCCGGACAATGTTCACTTCGTCGCCAGGGTCACCGGACAGGGCGCCAAAGCGCCACTGCTGTTCATGGGCCACTCCGATGTGGTGCCACCCGGCCCGCAGCAATGGAGCGTGAACCCCTTCGGTGGTGAGCTGCGTGACGGATGGCTCTACGGCCGAGGCGCACTGGACATGAAGGGGACCAACGCGATCTTCATGTCGGCCCTGCTCCGCCATGTTCGCGAGCGCGCCGTCTTCGACCGCGACATCATCTTCCTCTCCGACTGCGACGAGGAAAACGGCCAGTACGGGGTGGCTTGGCTGGCCGACCACCACTACGACAAGATCGCCGCCGGGGTCGCCATTACCGAAGGCGGTTGGTTTCTCGCCCAGCGCGATCAGCGGAGCCCGATGCTCGCGTCACTGACCTGCGCAGACCGCAGGGGTGTCTCGGTCGCCCTCGTCGCCGATCGGTTCGCCACACACAGTTCCCGGCCCTACCCGAACCAGGCCGCCGTCCTGGTGGGACGCGCGCTCGGCCGCCTTGACGACTTCCCCCGGCATGTCCGCCCCAACGCGTTGGTGCGGGCGTACTTCGCCGAGCTGGCCACGAGCACGCACGACGAGCACTTCGCGAGCGCCATCCGGGCGATGCTGAACGCCGGGGACCAGTCCACCCGCGATCGCGCGGGCAGGATGATCGTCGCGCGCAGCGATTACCCCTGGTTGCACGACGCCCTGCTCCGGACCACGGTGTCCGTGATGTCTGCGAGCGCCGGGGACTATCCCAGCGTCATACCCAGCCACGCCGCCGCGCAGCTGCGCATCGTGTTCCAGCCCGGCGGCGACAACCCTCGCGAGGTCATCGCCGCGCTGCGCCGCTTCCTCGACGGCTCGGGCGTGTCGGTCGACGTCCTCGGCGAGCCGGGAGCGACCGAGGAACAGACGCTCTCGCGGCTCGAAGCCGACCTCGCCCTGCCACCGTCCACAACGGACACCGACGTCTTCCGGATGTGGCGCGACGCGGTGCACGAGACCTACCCCGGCGCCGGCGCCGCGGCCACCCAGTTCGAGGCCAGGACGAGCGCGGGTCCCCTGCGGGCCCGAGGCGTTCCCGTCTACGGGATCTACCCACACCTGATCGACAACGAGAGCCTCAACCGGATGCACGGCACCGACGAACGGGTCGGCGCGGCAGCGTTGCGCCAGGGCGCCGAGATGATCTACCGCATGCTGTCCGCGATGCGAGTCCGATGAGCGCGCGACCGGGGGACCCGCCACACCACGACCGCGCCGACGAGGAAGCCGGCTATCCGCTGCGCGGCGACCAGCTGGAACGATGGACACAGGCAACGGGCGGTGCCACGCGCAACGCGGACCAGATCTCCACCACCTACCTGCTCACGGGACCGCTCGACACGAGCGTCCTCCAGCGCGCCTTCTGCCTGTTGCCGAGCAGGCACGACGCTCTCCGGCTGCGCATCGTGAACGAGCACGGCCGGCCGAGGAGCGTGCTTCGCCCCGCCCCCGGACACTTTCCCCTTCCCATCATCGAGATGTCCAATGTGGACGAAGACGTCGCGGTGTCGATCTGCGAGCTCTACCGGGCACGCGAGGCGGCGATCCCGCTGGACCTGTCGGTGGACGCCCCGCTGCGGGCGATGCTGCTCCGCCTGGCACCGGACCGGCATGTGCTGCTGCTGACAGTGAGCCACCTCGTCGCCGACGGCTGGAGTTGCGGCGCGCTCGTCCGTGACCTGCAACGGTGCTACCGCCACGCGTCCGGTGGGCCTGTCCCGCGGCCGGTGGCACCCTATGCCGAGTTCATCGCCGAGGATGCGGCAAGCGGGACATCGGCCATGGCCAGGGAGGACCATTCGTGGTGGTTGAACCACCTCGCCGGCGCGCCATGGCGCGTGCCGCTCGCCCGCGCCGGCGTGGACCGGGCCGACAACGGGTACGACACCTTCAACATCGAGTTCGTGCTTCCCGGGCCTCTCGGCCGGGCGGCCCGCGCACTGGCATCGGGCACCGGCACCACCGTGTACTGCGTATGCCTCGCCGCGCTGGCACTCTGCCTCGCCCAGTGGACCGGCAGGCGGGAAACGATGATCAACGCCACCTATGCCGGCCGCGACGAGGAGAAGTACGACGACACCGTCGGCCTGATGAGCAACCGGCTCCCCCTTCGCATCCCGGTGCGCCCCGGCGGCACCGTCGCCGAACTGGTGCGGGAAGTGGGGGAGATCGTGCTGGACGCGATAGAACACCGCCACGCCCCCTTCGACGCCGTGCTCCGAGCGTTGCGGGAACGCGGCGACAGCCCGGAACTCCAGACGACTCTCCAGGTCTACCCCCGGGCCATGTGCGAGGCACGCGCCCAGCGGCCGGGCGACCTCGACCTGCGCCTGCTCGATTTCCGCGCGGCCGGGCTGCACTACGACGTGGCGTTGTTCCTCGTCGAACCCGACGACGAGCCTTTCACGGGAGTCGCGACCCTGCGCACCCGCACCTTCGGTATCGCGGACGCCCGCGAATTTCTCGCCCGCTATCAGCAGATTCTTGCCGACACCACGCGAGACGCGGATGCCCCGGTCACCGAACTGCTCCACCGCGTGCGCCCGGCCCGGCTCATCGGCACCGATCTGACCTGGCCGACCGGCCTCACCGACATCCCGTTCCCTTGATGGCCCCGATGCCCCAGGGGTCCCGCCGTCCACCGGCTGGCCAGCTGACTATCCACAAAGGACGTACGGGCTCGGCCCTCGGCGCTACTCCGCTGCCTCGGTGCGGGACCCGTCCTGTGGCGGTACCACCGGAACCGAAGTCGCCCTAGGCTGCGACCGCCCGCCCGAAGCCCGCTGACGCGGCGGCGTCCGCACCGTCGCCGTCCGCACCGTCGCCGTCCGGATGTGAAGGGACGCCATGTTCGCCATCGCCGCCGCCGTGCTCTTCGCGCTCGCCTTGCTCCTGGAGCTGATCGACACCAGTCTGGGACGCCTCGTCACGACCACCACACTCACGACCGCGGGGCTGCTGTGTCTCGCACTGCACCTGTCCGGCGTCGCCGCCGACCGCAGGGCCTGGCGCAGACGCCGGTAGGGCGCAACCAAGGTCCGCCTCGAGTCCCGGCCACTCGAAGCGCGACCTGTGCTGACGTTTCCGCGGCCTGGGCTGGTACCGCCGCGACGGTGGGCCGCACTGAGGTTTCTCGGTAAGGGGTGGGAGTCTGGCTTCGCTGGGGGTGTTTTCCCGAGGTGGTCGGGTGGTGTCGGTGGCTGGTGGGGTGGGGTTGCGGTGGTGTCGGTGTCTCGGAAGCTCCGTTGGGGACGGTGAACGTCCTGAACGACGCGTTCGGGGCAGGGGGCCTCGGCACTGGAGTGTCGCGGATGCGACATTGACGGCATTGAACGTCCCCCATGTCCCATTCGCGACAGTGCTGACCAGGACGCAAGCCCGCGACAGCCGTCGCCCGTATCGAACGCAACCGACCACTACTGAGAAAACCTCACTGCGCGGGTGCCCGGACGAAGCTTAATTAGGATTGCCTAACACCGCGTGCTCGGCTACCGTGCAAGTCCTCAGATGACATGAGGAGTTGAGATGGCAGATCTGACGCTCGTGGAGCAGGCGGCCGCGGTGCGGACACGCGAGGTGTCCCCGGTGGAGCTCACCGAGGAGTACCTGGGCCGGATCGATCGCGACAACGACGGGGTGGGTGCCTACCTCACCGTGGACCACGAGGGTGCGCTCGCGGCCGCCCGCGAGGCGGAGGCGCTGGTCGTGTCCGGCACGCGGGACCTGCCGCCGCTGTGCGGGGTGCCGGTCTCGGTGAAGGACACGTGGCCGGTGAAGGGGCTGCGGTACACCGCCGGATCGAAGGTCTTCGCCGACCGGGTGGCCGAGGTGGACGCGGCGGTGGTGACGCAGTTGCGCCGGGCGGGCATGGTGGTGCTGGGCAAGACCAACGCGGCCGAGTTCGGGTGCTCCTCCTACACCGAGACGGTGTTCGGTCCGGCCCGCAATCCGCACGACCTCACCCGCATCGCGGGCGGATCCAGCGGCGGGGCCGCCGCCTCGGTCGCGGCGGGACTCGCCCCGGCGGCGCACGGCAGCGACGGTGGCGGCTCGGTGCGGATCCCGGCCGCGTGCTGCGGACTGGTGGGGATCAAGCCGACCAGGGGCAGGGTGAGCCCGGCACCCGGCCCGGACTCGGCCGGGCTGGCCACCGCCGGTCCGATCGCCCGCACGGTCGCGGATGCCGCGCTGCTGCTGGACGTCATGAGTACCGCCCGTCCCGGCGACGCCCATCAGCTGCCGCCGATGCCGCCCGGACACTTCCTGGACAGCGCGAAGCGCGATCCGGGCCGCCTGCGGATCGGCGTGATCCGGGGACCCGAGAGCGATGCCCCGCCGTGCCGGAAGGCGTGCGAGGACACCGCCGAACTGCTCGCGGAGCTGGGCCATGACATAGCGGAGGCCCCGCCGGCAGGCCCCGGCGACTATCGCGCGGAGTTCACCGTCGTGTGGTCACTGCTCGCCGGGTCGGTGCCGGTCCCCGCCGGGCGGGAGCAGGACCTGCTGCCGCTGACCCGGTGGCTGCGGGAGAAGGCACGGGGCTACGACGCGCTCACCTTCATGTCGGCGCTGGTGTCGCTGCAGGCCACCGCTCGCCGGATCGCCGGCCGCTACGACCGGTTCGACGTCGTCCTCGGCTCCGCCACGGCCCGGCTGCCACCGCTGGTGGGTGGCCTTGTCGATGCCGATCCCGCGCGGACCTTCGAGAACATGCTGGAGTTCCACCCGCTCACCCCGCTGGCCAACATCACCGGTCAGCCGTCGGTGACCGTCCCGATGCACCGGACGCCGGACGGGCTGCCCGCCGGCGTGCTGCTCACCGGCCGCCACGGTGCCGAGACGACCCTTATTTCCGTTGCGGCACAACTGGAGCAGGCGAAGCGATGAGAAAGGCTCAACTGGGTTTCCTGACCGGAACCCATGTCGTCAACGATCTGTACCAGGGCTCGGTGCCGGCGTTGCTGCCGTTCATGATGAGCGAGCGACACTACAGCTATGCGGCGGTGTCCGGAATCGCCTTGGCCGCAACGGGTTTGTCCAGTGTGGTGCAGCCGGTGTTCGGGATGATCGTGGACCGGTCCCAGCGGAACTGGCTGGCACCCCTGGGTTTCCTCGTGGCCGCCGGCGGGATCGCCGGTGCCGGCTTCGCGCACGGCTACCTGCTCACGTGGATCTGCGTTGCCGTGGCGGGAATCGGCGTGGCCGCCTACCATCCGCCTGCCACCAATCAGGCTCGCGCGGTGGGCGGCAGGTCGCAGCAGGCGATGAGCCTGTTCTCGGTGGGCGGCACGCTGGGCAGTTCATTGGCTCCCGCCCTGGTCACCGTGGTCGTCGGATCGTTCGGCCTGTCGGGAACCTCCCTGCTGGCGGTCCCGGCAGTGGTGATGGCGTTGCTGTGGCTGCTCAATCGTCGCAACGTCCCCGCCCTGGTCAACAGCGGAAGCGCGGCTGGAAAGTCCACTGTGGACATCTCGGATGACTGGCGCGCCTTCGGCAGGCTGGTCGCGGCGACCATCGGCTGGTCGATCCCTTATGTGACAGTCAGTTCGCTGCTGTCGTTGTACGCGCTTCGTGAGCTGCACACCTCGGCCGCGGCCGCGGCGGTCACGCTGACCTCGTTCACGCTGGCCGGCGCCGCGGGTACCGTGCTCGGCGGTTGGCTGGGTGATCGGCGCGGCCGCCTGGTGCCGATCAGGGCGGGGTATCTGCTGGGCATTCCGGCGCTGGCGGGGGTGGTGTTCAGCCCGAACCATCTCGTACTGGAACTCGGCGCCGTGCTGTTCGGTCTGGCCATGTTCCTGCCGTTCGCCAATCAGGTGACCCTCGCTCAGGACTATCTGCCCACCCGTCCCGGTACCGCCAGCGGGTTGACCCTCGGCCTGGCGATGTCGGTCGGCGGGCTGAGCTCGCCGCTGTTCGGCTGGCTGGCCGACACCGAGGGCCTGCGGTTCACGCTCGGTGTGGTGCTCGTGGTGTTCGGTGTCGCCGTGCTGTTCGGTACCCGGCTGCGCGACCGCGTCCTGCCCGCTCAGCCGTCGGAAAAGCCCTCTGAGGAGCTGGTGACCTGATACATTGCCCGGGACGTACGCCGTGGTCCGCGGACCCGACCAGGGCTTCGACGGGGAGAGGAACACGACATGACGGTCCGGGCGGTGCAACGCACCTCACTGGTCGACGCGGCGACGGCCGAACTACGCCGGCTGCTCGGCGAGGGCGAGTGGCCGGTCGGCGCCAAGCTGCCCAACGAGATCGAACTGAGCAGGCTGCTCGGGGTCGGACGGTCCACCGCGAGGGAGGCCGTCCGCGCCCTGATCTCCGCCGGTCAGTTGTACTCCCAGCAGGGCTCGGGTACCTACGTCGCCTCCGCGACCCCACTGTCCGATTTGGACCGCAAGCTGCGCAGGGCCGCGGTGATCGACGTGTACGAGGTCCGCGTCGCACTGGAGGTCGAGGCCGGCAGCCTGGCCGCGGCCCGTCGCACCACCGCCGACCTCAAGGCGCTCCGCACAGCGCTGGCGGCCAGCGACCGGGCCGGCTCACTGCCCGAACTGCTCGACGCCGACGTCGCCTTCCACCGGGCGGTCGTGGTGGCGGCCCACAATCCGGTGCTGACCGAGGTGTTCGACTCCTTCCTGGACGCCATGCGCGCCGTGGCCACCAGCGTCACCACCCTGGACACCGACGAGGAAACCACGCACGATCACCAGCGGGCCCACCACGACCTCCTCGCCGCGATCGAGGCAGGCGACGCGGACGCCGCCGCACAGGCCACCCGCCGCAACGTCGAACACACCCTGACCCAGCTCCGCCAGGGCTAGTACCGCGACCGCGCTCACCGGCGTCAGCGGTTTCCGGGTTCTGCCGTACTTCCGGTTATCCTGTGCGGAGTTGCCCGGTCTCTGGAGAGAGCGCGTAGCCGCAGTGCTCGGCGTCGGTCCGCATGGTCGCATGTGGACCTGTAGGTCGCAGGGGGACGGAGGGGAGCGCGGGAACCGGTGCAGCGTCGAACGCCGGGTCTTCCGGCCGAAATGGCGAGTTATGTGGGGCGCCGGCACGAGCTGGTGAAGGTGCGGGGGTTGCTGGCGTCGGGCCGCGTCGTGACGTTGACGGGCACGGGCGGCGTGGGCAAGACGCGGCTGGCGGTGCGCGTCGCCGCAAGCGTGCGGGAGTGGTTCCCCGGAGGCGTGGTGTTCGTCAAGCTGGCGGAGCTGCAGGACGCCAGGTTGGTGGCCGCACTGGTCGGCGGCGAGCTGGGGTTGCGGCACCTGTCCCGGCGCTCCGCGCTGGACGCGGTGGCCGAGCATCTCCGGGAGCGTCGGCTGTTGCTGGTACTGGACAATTGTGAGCATCTGGCTTCGGCGTGCGCGGAGTTCGCGGACGCGGTGCGGGCGCGGTGCGCCGACGTGGTCGTGCTGGCCACCAGCAGGCACCCCTTGGGTGTGTGCGGAGAGTCTGTACTGCAGGTACCGCCCTTGCGCGTTCCAGGGGCCGGTGAGGTGCGGTCGCCGTCGGAGTTGAAGCGGTACGACGCGGCGCGGTTGTTCGTGGACCGGGCGCGCGCTGTGCTGCCGTCGTTCGAGGTGACCGAGGAGAACTATTCCGACATCGCGCTGGTGTGTCGGCAGGTGGAAGGGCTGCCGCTGGCGATAGAGCTGGCCGCCGCGCGTGTTCGGGTGCTCTCGGTGTCCCAGCTGGCGCGGCGGTTGTCGACGCGATTGGGGCTGCTGACGACCGGGCCACGGGTGGCGCCGGAGCGGCACCGGACACTGCGGGCGACCCTCGACTGGAGTTACGGGCTGTGTTCGGAAGCCGAGCAGCGGGTGTGGACGCGGGTGTCGGTGTTCTCCGGGAGCTTCGACCGGGTGGCGGCGGAACATGTCTGCGGGGCGGGCGCGGCCGAGGTGCTCGACGGGCTGGTCGACAAGTCGGTACTCGCCAGGGAGGAGCAGGGCGAGAGCCGGTACCGCATGACGGAAGTGCTGCGGGAATACGGTCAGGATCTGCTCGAAGAGTCCGGCGACCGACAGCGGGTCGCCCGGCGGCACCGGGATTTCTACGCGGCGTTGTGCGGGCGGTTCGAAGCGGAATGGTCGGGGCCCGAGCAGGTCACGTGGCTGGGCAGGATCCAGCGCGACTACGCCAACATTCGCGCCGCGTTCGATTTCTGCCTGACCGAACCCGCGGAAGCCGCCACCGCGCTCGAAATGGATCGAAGTCTGCAGGATTTCCTCGCCGTCCAGGGCTACGGCGCCGAAGTGTTCATCAGGCTCGATCGCGCGCTGCGGTTGGTACCCGACGACGAGCCGCTGCGGGTCACGGGTCTTCGCCGGAAGGCTTCGTTCGCTCTTTTCCTGGGGGACGCCGACGCGACCATTGCCGAACTGGTCCGGGCCGGCGTGCTGGCCGAACGGCTTCACCACGAGGTCGAGGCCGCCTATGTGGCGGCCCTGTGGGGGCTCGCGGCCCTGATCACCGGTAATCCGGGCCCGGCGGTACCGCTTTTCGAAAACGCTCTGAAAACCTTCCGCGCGCGGGGAGTGGTGCGCGGCGAGTTCTTCACACAATGTTGTTACGGGCTGGTGATCGGCCTTTCCGGGGAGCGCGACCGTGGCCGCGACGTCATCCAGGAGGAAATCGCCCGTTGTGTCGCGTGTGGTGACATCTACTGGCAGGCGTGGTCGTGGTTCGCGCTCGCTTTTCTCGACGTCTACCTCGGCGAAACGGCGGCGGCGGAGGACGCCGGACAGCACGCCCTGCGGCTCATGCGCGACATCGACAACGTGCTGGTCAAGGCGCTCACCAACGAGGTGCTCGCCATCGCCGCGGGAGAGCGGGGCGAGCATACGCGCGCGGTGATGTTGCTGGGCATCGCCGATGCCCTGTGGGCCAAGATGGGCGAGCTGCCGAAACGGACCACAGCCGGTGTGCGGCTCCACCACAGGTACCGCGGACGCGCTCGCCTGGCCCTGGCCGGCGCCCAGCGAATCCTGGGCGACGCCGTTTTCGCCACGACCTTCGCCGAAGGCCGGGCACTGGCCGGCGACCTCGCACTGCGGTACGCGCTCGGGGAGAACCACGCGGCTTCAGGGGACGCCGAGACCCGGCAGCTGACCAGGCGAGAGGCCGAGGTCGCCGCGCTCATCGCGCAGGGGCTGACCAACCGGGAGATCGCCGGGCGCCTGGTGATCGCCCAGCGGACCGCCGAGGTCCACGTGCAGCGCATCCTCGCCAAGCTCGGCTTCACGACCCGGGCCCAGATCGCCGCCTGGCACAGCCGCACATCGCCCGGTTGACGGCTCGCTCCAGACGCCTCGCGCCCGGCGGGCGTGTTCCGGTTTTGTCATGTCGATCATACAAACAACTCGCCGTCATGTTCCCGGCGGCAGAAAAATTCGAACATCCCGACGACCGGACTCCGAATAAGTATATCTCGGTATGTAGCTCACCCGGCTTCCTCGCTAACGTCACAATCTGCATCGAACGGACTACGAGCCGAGACGGTGCGGAGCCCGGCCGAACCCCCGGTAATCGTCGAGATGTGGGTCGCTGTTTCCGAGCGCGCTGCCGGTCTCCTTGCTGTTTTTCTGTGTTCATTCAACGACGAAGAGGGTGCGAGAAATGACAGCGACAACGGTACGACCGATGGTGCGCAGAGCCGGCCGTCTCGGCGTTCTGGCCACGCTGACGGCGGTCGCGGCGGGTGTTCTGGGCGCCGGCCCGGCGAACGCGGCGGACAAGGAGGTGACCTGGAAGGCCGGGTTCCCGATCATCGGCGACCAGCAGGTGAAGTCGGTCATCCACACGGAAATCCCGGCGACGGTCAAGATCGGCGAGACCGTTTCGGTGCCGTTCACCATCGACGCCGACGCGGGCGACGTCGCGGCAGACGGTCTCCGGCTCGTGGGCGGAACGAAGATCTCCGGGGCGATTCGCGGGTCGGTGGTCCTGACCGTCAGCAGCGGCCAGAGCCTGCCACTGGCCATCAACGTGCCCATTCCGGAGACCCCGGTGCCGCCGCAGGGTCCGTTGAAGTTCACGGCGAGCGGCAAGGTCGAGCTCACCATCCCGAAGGGTGTCCCGACAGGACCGGCGAAGTCGGCAGTGGGCCCGAAGGCGACCTCGCACGTCGTGACGGACAGCGGCCTCGGCGAGTTCGACGTCGACCTCGCCCTCGACCCGCCGACGCAGGACACGCTCCTGGGCACCACCACCGTCCAGGGCTGATCGCCACGCGGATCGGGCCGGGTCCCGGCCCGATCCGTTTCACCGTCGAAAACCATTCCGCCCGAGGAGCCTGAAGACCATGCGAACACGGCACAAGATGATGTCCGCGGTGGCCACGGCCGCCACGATCGCGGTGATCGGAGCGGGCCAGGTGTCCGCCGCCCCCGTGGCGTACGCCGGCAATCCCTACCAGCGTGGCCCGGACCCCACGATGACGAGCATCGAGGCGGAAAGGGGTCCCTTCGCGGTGACCCAGGCGTCGATCCCGGCCGGGAACGGGTTCGGCGGCGGGACCGTGACCTACCCGAACGACACCAGCCAGGGCACCTTCGGCGCGATCGCGATCGCCCCCGGCTTCCTCGAGCCGGAGGCCCTGCTCGGCTGGTTCGGCCCCCGGCTGGCCTCGCAGGGCTTCGTCGTGCTGACCTTCGGCACCAACTCGCCGACCGATTTCCCTGCCGCACGGGCTGATCAGTTGCTGGCCGGGCTGAAGTTCCTGGTGGAGAAGAGCCCGGCCAAGGACCGCATCGACGCCTCGCGGCTCGCGGTGATGGGCATCTCGATGGGCGGCGGCGGAACCCTGGAGGCGGCGGCGCGCAAGCATGACCTCAAGGCAGCCGTCCCGATCGTCCCGTGGGACATCGGCGGGGACTTCTCGGGCATCCGCACGCCGACGCTGGTCATCGCCGGCGAAGGCGATCTGATCGCGCCGACCCCGATCCACGCGAAAGCGTTCTACGACAAGCTTTCCCCGGGACTGAACAAGGCCTATGTCGAGGTTGCGGGCGGCGGCCACATCGGACCGGCGCTCCCGAACGTCACCGTCGCCAAGTACGGCATCTCCTGGCTCAAACGCTTCGTGGACGACGACGTCCGGTACGAACGGTTCCTCTGCCCCATCCCGAAGGACCCCAAAACGTCGGCCTTCCAGGGAAACTGCCCGCACACCTGACGCCGGAGCACGACCACCGGAACCGATGAATATTCCTAGGCGGCTCAACGAAGAGGACTAGCACGATGGAGCATTTCGACAGTCGGCTGCGCGTACCGGAGCCGCCGGGCAAGGCGCTGGCCTCCGCAGTGCGGGACGGTTTGTTCGGGCCGCTCGTAGTGGTCTGCGGGGGATTGTTCCTCGTGCTGTACGTGGGCAGCGGCGCGACGGATGTCTGGTTCGCGTGGACGGTGGCGAACCCGCTCACGGCCACGACGATGGGTGCCGGTTTCGGTGCCGCCTTCGTGTTGTTCCTGCTCGCCGCGCTGGAGCCAGGCTGGACGAACGCCCGGATCGCCGGTTTCGCGCCGCTCGTCCTGGCCGGGGGCAGCCTGTTCACCACCGAACTGCACGACGGGGACCTGAACCCGTCTCGCGGAGTCACCGTCGCCGGGATGTCCTTCAGCGTGCCCGTCGCGGGCGTGTGGCTGTTCGTCACCGGGCTCACGCTGCTGCTCGCGATCCTGACGCTGCCTGCCCAGCTCACCCGCCGAGCGGACAACGATCTCGACAGCCGCGTTCGCACCGCGCCGATGCCGGTGTGGGCACGCCTCGCCGCCGGGATCGAGGGGACCGGGCTGGTGGCCGCCGGGGTGGTGTTCTTCGCCCGCCCCGAGCGGTTCCGGACGTGGTGGCCCTGGCCGGTGAGTCCGCTGGACCTGCGCGAGCTGTGCGTCTGGATGATCACCATCGGCGTGCTCGTCCTCTGGGCCACCATCGACGGCGATCTGCGGCGCGTCGCGATCGGCCTGACGGCGCTGGCCGACTTCGGGCTGCTCGCACTGGCCGGCGTGCTCCGTTACCCCGGCGACGTGCACTGGAATCTGCCCTCGGCCTGGGTCTTCCTCGCGGTGGTGGTGGTCCTGCTCGGCACCGGCGCGATCGGCCTGGTACTGCTCGGCCTGCTGCGGGTGGTGCTGCCGGTACTGGCCTCGGTGACCGGCGCCGAGCCCGATGGGCCACCCTCGGCCGGACGCGTGCTGCGGCTCGCGCGCGGCGCCCGCTCGGCGATCGCGCCGCATGCCGACCACGGCTTCTTCGGCCCCGGCTCGGTGACATGGAAGGTCTGGTCGTATCCGACCTCGCTCACTGTGGGTTTCCAGCGCGCGGTCGTCGTCGAGGAGCTCGACCCCGGCCTGGTGGCGTCCGTCGACGCGACCCAGCAGATCCGCACCCGCCCGCGTACTCGCTATGACCGTACGTTGCGGTACTTCGCGATGGTCGCCTTCGGCGGCACCTACGGCACCATGAAAGCCGCCGACGTGCTGGTCAAGGTCCACTCGGTGGGCATCGGTATCGAGCCGGGCAGCGGCAACCGGTACGACGCCAACGATCCCGGGTCGCAGTTGTGGATCCACCTGACCGCCTGGCACTCGATCCTCTACGCCTACGAGAAGTACGGGCCTGGCAGGCTCAGCGCGGAGGACGAGGCCCGCTACTGGGCGGACTGCGCCACCGCGGCCGAGTTGCAGACATGCGATCCCGCCGAGGTACCCCGTGACCGTGAGGGCGTCCGCGCGTATTTCGAGGAGATACGCTCCCAGTTGGCGGGTTCCGCGGTCGCTCGGTCCACAATGGACCATCTGTTGCACGCTGAGGTGATGCTGCCGCCGATGCCGCCGGTGTTCTGGCCGGGGGCGCTGGTGATGACCACCGCCCTGCGCATCGCCACCATCGCCTCGATGCCGCACTGGATGCGCGACATGGCCGGGATCCGTCAGGGCCGCCTGCTGGACACGCTGATCGTGCCGGTCATGCGCATCTCCTTCCGGCTGACCCGGATCAGCCGCTGGCTCCAGCTGAGCGCGCTGCATCTGCTGTCTCCCTCGACCACATCCGTCGTGGCGCCCGTCCTGTTCGACGTCCCGCCCGCGGCTCCGGAGACGTTCAGCCCCGCCGAAGCCCGTGAGCGTTACGGCTATCCCAAACCCGCGGAGGCGCACCTCGACCTGCGCGCCCGGCAACACCAACGCGTGTTCGCCGACCACCAGGCACCCAGCGACGTCGGTCTGGTCGAGTCCGAGCCCATCCTGGGGACACGCGGGAGCTGAGCCGGGTGACCGTGCCAGGAAACCTGACGGCCCTTGTCCGGCCAAGTCTTTGTCAAAGTGTTGACCGCGGGGCGGCGGCACCGGAAAGTCCAGGAGGAGGAAACGTCCGTCGGCTCGGCCCTGGGAGGCACCGGTGCGGCAGAGGTTGATGATGACGATGCTCGCGGTGGCGGTCATCGGGGTGCCCGGCGTCGCTTCGGCGACTCCGACAACGATGTCATCGGAGTCCGCGCTGGTCGGTGACCCGGCGGCGTACGTCGATCCGCTGATCGGGACCGGGCGCGGTGGCAGTTCGGTGGGGGAGATCAACAACTTCCCCGGTCCGGCGGCGCCGTTCGGGATGATGCAGTTCTCGCCGGACACCAAGGGCGCCTACGCCGGGTACCAGTACCACAGCGACCAGATCCGGGGGTTCAGTCTTGACCACGCCTCGGTCGGCTGCACCGCGTTCGGGGACGTGCCGATCCTGCCGGTCGCCGGGGACGTCGGCGCGGCGCCGTGGGACCGGGTCGAGCACTTCACCCACGACGGCGAAAAGGCCGAGCCCGGTTATTACGCGGTGACGCTCGCCGATTCGAAGGTCCGTGCCGAGCTGACCGCGACCACGCGCAGCGGTCTGGCCGCGTTCACCTTCCCGGCCGGTGCCACCGCGCAGGTGCTGGTCAAGGGCGGTGCCAGCCTGGCGGGGAACTCGCACGCGGACCTGAAGATCACCGGTGATCGTGAGGTCAGCGGGTCGGCGACCACCGGCGGATTCTGTGGTAAGCCGAACAAGTACACGGTGTACTACTCCATCGCCTTCGACAAGCCGTTCACCGCGCACGGCACCTGGGACGGCTCGGCGGTGAAGCCGGGCACCGGCAGTGTCGACTCGCCCAAGGCGGGCGCGTACCTGACTTTCGGTGCGGAAACCTTGGTGCACGCCAAGGTTTCGATGTCGTATGTGGGTGTCGGCGGCGCGAAGGCCAACATGGCGGCGGAGATCCCGGGCTGGGACTTCGGGGCGGTCCGTAAGTCCACAAAGGACAAGTGGACGGCGGCCCTTGGCAGGATCCGCGTCGCGGGCAAGGACACCGCGCAACTCAAGACGTTCTACACCGCGCTGTACCACTCGCTGATGCATCCCAACACCTTCAACGACGCCGACGGCCGCTACATCGGCTTCGACGACCAGATCCGTACTCTGCCCAAGGGGCACGACCAGTACGCGAACTTCTCCGACTGGGACACCTACCGTTCGCTCGCGCCGTTGCACGCCATGCTGTTCCCGAAGGAAGCGAGTGACATGGCGCAGTCGCTGACCAACGACGCGGTGCAGGGCGGCTGGTGGCCGCGCTGGCCGTTGGCCAACGACTACACCGGCCAGATGACCGGGGACAGCTCGGTCGCGCTGCTGTCGAATCTGTACGCGTTCGGCGCGCGGGACTTCGACGTCAAAACCGCGTTGAAGTACCTGGTGAAGGGCGCGACGTCGGTCGACAACACGCCCGGCGCCTATCAGGAACGGCGGGGGATCGCGGACTACGTGGCCCGCGGGTACTTGCCGAACAACGACGCCTCGGGCGGTGACCATGCCCGCGTCGGGGCGTCGAGCACCCTGGAATGGGCGATCGACGACTTCGCCATCGCGCGGTTCGCCCAGGGGATCGGTGACCGCGATGTCGCTCGCGAGTTCACCAAACGCGGCCAGAACTGGCAGAACATCTTCAACCCGGCCACCGGGTACCTGCAGCCGCGCGGTCAGGACGGCCGGTTCCCGGACGGACCCGCCTATGTGCCCCCGCCGCCAGGGAAGTTCGGTCAGGACGGCTTCGACGAGGGCAACGCCGCGCAGTACACCTGGCTGGTGCCGCAGGACTCCGCCGGACTGGTGACGGCGATGGGCGGGCAGGCGGCGGTCGCGCGGCGGCTCGACACGTTCTTCCAGAAGCTGAACGTCGGCCCGAACGAGCCGTACATGTGGGCGGGCAACGAACCCGATTTCGGCGTGCCGTGGCTGTACAACCACGTCGGGCAGCCCTGGAAGACCCAGCAGGTGGTCCGCAAGATCGCGACGACGCTGTTCAGCGCGACGCCGGACGGTGAACCCGGCAACGACGATCTCGGCGCGCAGTCGTCCTGGTACGTCTGGGCCGCGCTCGGCCTCTACCCGGCCACGCCGGGAACGCCGGACCTGGTCGTGCACAGCCCGCTCTTCGAACGCGCGGAGCTGGCTCTGCCGAACGGGCGCACCATCGACCTTCGCGCGCCGAAGGCGTCGGCCGATACGCCCTACGTACACGGCCTGCGGCTGAACGGCCGGGACTGGGACCGCACATACCTGCCGCAGAACATCGCGCGGGACGGCGGGCGGCTCGACTTCGACCTCGCCGCGCAGCCCGACAAGCGGTGGGCCGCCGACACCGCGCCACCGTCCTATCGCGACAGTGAACGCCCGTTCCTCGCCTCGGTCGCGAACCAGGTCACCGTGGCGCCCGGCGGCGCGGGCGAGGTCACGGTGAGCGCGCAGCGGCTCGGTGGCCACGACCGCGTGCTCGACGTCGTCGCGAATCCGCCCGCCGGGCTCACGGTGTCCGGCCCGCGTCGGCTCGAACTCGACGGCCGCACCGGCGGCGGCAGCGCGAAGCTGTCGATTTCCGTCGCCGCCGGGACCGCCGAGGGCTACTACGAGGTTCCGGTGACCGTGCGTGGCGGCGGGACGTCCCTGCCGGGTTCGGTGATCGTGCGGGTCGCGCCGAAAGACAGCCTCACCGCCGCCTACGGCAATGTCGGCGTCTCCGACGACGGCGACTCCGGCGCGGCGAACCTCGACGCCGCCGGAAACAGCTACTCACGGCAGGCGCTGGCAGCCGCCGGACTCGTCGGCGGCCGGACGTCGCAGGTTTCGGGCACGTCGTTCGTCTGGCCCGCCGCGCCCGCCGGACAGCCGGACAACGTAGTGCCCGCCGGGCAGGTGATCGGCTTGCGGGGCAGCACCGCGACGCGGCTGCTGTTCGTCGGCGCGGCCGCCAACGGCGACCACCGTGCCACCGCCACGGTCACCTTCACCGACGGCACGACCGGGCAGGCCGACCTGTCGTTCGGCGACTGGGTGTTCCCCGGCGGCGGCACGACCCCGGTGTTCGGCAACACGCTGGTCGCGCGCACCGACCATCGCAACCCGCGAGGCGGCGGAGCGTCGGTCTACGCGACGACACCGTTCGAGGCGCCCCCGGGCAAACACCTCGCCTCGGTCACGTTGCCGCGCGAGGCGAACCTCCACGTTTTCGGCATCGGGCTGGGCTGAGGCGGCTCGGTGGCCTGCCGTCGGAACCACCGATCACGGGATGGACCCCGGACGCTGCCGGGTCGTCGGTTCGCCTGCCACGACGGTCGAACGGGCACGGGCGCGCAGTAGCGAGTCGAGTCCTTCGGCGAATGGGTTGTGGTCCAGCACGACGAAATCCGCGGCGAACCCAGGGGCGAGGCGGCCCGTGTGGTTCTCGGCCCGGCACGAGTACGCGGCGTGGCGGGTGCCGTGCGCGAGGGCGTCTGCGAGTGGAAGGGCGTATTCGGGAACGTTCGGCGCGAGCCGCGGATCCACCGCCGAGCGCCGGGTCGTGGCGACGAACATGTTGGGCAGCGGTGGGTGTGGCGCGGTCGGCGCGTCGGAGCCGAACGCCACCACCGCGCCGGCGGCGGTGAACTCGGGCCACGGATAGCCGCGCAGCGTCCGGTCGTCGCCGAGCATCGCGCGCCAGTTGTCCTGGATGGCAGGATCGGCGTGCACCGGCTGCATGGAGGCGACCACGCCCAGCCGCGCCAGGCGTCGCACATTGTCTTCGGTCACGGTCTCGAGGTGCTCGATACGGTGCCTGCGGTCGCGGGGTCCGTTGACCGCGATCGCGTGCTCCAGCGCGGAAAGCGCGATATCCGATGCCTGGTCGCCGATGGCGTGCATCGCCACCTGGAGTCCGGCGGCGTCGGCTGCCGTGACCACCGGGGCGAGTGCGTCGAGGTCCCAGATGGGGCCGGGGTGGCTGCCGTCGGCGAACGGCTCCTTCATCGCCGCGGTGCAACTGTCGATCACGCCGTCGACCATCAGCTTGATGCCGGTCACCCGCAGCCACGGCCCGGCGAGCCCGCGGCTCAGCTCCGCCGCCATCGCGACCTGCGCCAGCTCCTCCTCGGGGCGCCCGGTCCGTTCGACCAGCCAGTGCGCGGCCACACGCAGCGGCAGCCTGCCACCGCCCCGCTCGGCGGCCCGTTCCAGCGCGCCGAGGTCCTCGCGGGTGAGCGCCATGTCCACCACGGTGGTGACCCCGTCGGCGAGGTAGCGGTCGAACGCGGATGCCAGCGCGGTGTCCCGCTCGGCGTCGTTCACCGTGCTGTCGAGGAATCGCCGCATCAGCCCCAGCGCGGCGGCTTCGTAGAGCATGCCGTCCGGTTCGTTCGCCGCGTCACGGCCGATGCGTCCCCCGACCGGGTCGGGAGTGTCCGCCTCGATCCCCAGCTCCCGCAGGGCGGCGCTGTTGACCCACGCCGAGTGGTGGTCGTTGGCGGTGAGATAGACCGGCCGGTCGGCCACGACCGCGTCGATCATGTGCCGATCCGGGGTATGCCCGTCGAGGGCGCCGAACAGCCAGCTGCGGCCGAGCACACGCGGCGCCGCGGGCTCGGCGGCGGCCGCCGCGCCGATCCTGGCCTGGATCTCCGCGAGGTCGGCGGCGTCGAAGAGATCCACCTGCCGCAGCGACTCACCCAGCGACAGCAGATGGGTGTGCGCGTCGATGAAACCCGGCAGCACGAACGCGCCGCCGAGCTCGACGACCCTGGCGCCCGCCGCCAGCGCGTCCGCGGACCCGGTGTCTCCGACGAATTCGATCGTGTCCCCTCGGACGAGCAGGGACTCCGCCCAAGCTGGTTCGGTGGCGGTGAAAATCCGCCCGCCGCGGTAGTGCACCAGTTCCGGTTCGCGCATCACGCCACCGCCTTTCCTGTCTCGGTCATGTCGTTCCGCGCCGCCGCGAGGCGCGGGCGCATCGCGGCCGTGTAGAGCGCCGCCGCGAGCACGATGCCCGCCGGGAGCGAAAGATCGATTCCGCCGATGGCGTCGGCCAGGAAGCCGGTGTACAGCCCCGGGATCGAGAGGAACGAACCCGCGACGACGGCCCCGGCGGCCAGTGCGGCGATGCCGATCCAGTTGACGCCGCCGACGTACCAGAACGGGCTGCCCTTCGTCTGCTCGCTGAGCACATGGCCGTCGTAGCGGTTGCGGCGCAGGACGATGTCCGCGACGTAGATCGCCATCATCGGCCCGAGCAGCACGACCATGAGCTGCAACAGATGGTTGACGGTGTCGAGGAAGTTCGACACCAGCAGCGCGTACAGGGTCAGCAGCACGCCGAGGGTGCCGTCGAGCAGGACGCTGCGGGACCGGCGCAGCCGCACGCCCATCACCTGGAGGGCGAGCCCGGAGCTGTAGACGGTCATGGCGTTGTTGGCGATCGCGCCCAGGATCACCGCGACCAGGAACACCGGGGTGAGCCAGCCGGGCAGCACCCCGGCCAGTGCCGTCTGCGGGTCCCGCATGTCCAAGGTGGTCGCCGCGAGCGCGCCGAGCAGGGTGAACAGCACGCTCGGGACGAACGCGCCCAGCGCGGTCCACCCCGCGATCGCGGCGGGGCGCGTCGACCGCGGCAGATACCGCGCGAAGTCGGCGCTGTTGTTGTACGACAGCGAGGCGGACGCGACCAGGGCGAGACCACCGGTGAGCGCCGCCCACAGCCCGGCACCGTGCAGCGGCGCCGGCGGCCGGTAGGCCCAGTCGGTGTGGCCGAGGACGTAACCGGCCAGCACCACGAAAACGACCGCGAGAACCAGGGTCAGGGGCAGGTACAGCCTCACGATCACGCCGTGGCCGTAGACGCTGATCACCAGTGTCACGGCCGCGATGCCGACGATCACCAGTACCTTGCCCACGGTGTTCAGCTCGATTCCGCACCGGGCGAACAGGCTGAACGCCGTCACCGACGCGGCAGCCCAGCTCAGCGCGACGTAACAGACCGAGACGAACCAGCCGTTGATCCCGATGACCACCCGGTTGCCGCGGACGCCGAACATCGCCCGCATGATCACCTCGCTCGGTGCCCCGGCGGCGGGCCCGCTGACCGCGACCACGCCGACCAGGACCCAGCAGAGATTCCCGGCGACGATCACCGCCAGCGCCTGCCAGAGGTTGAGCCCCATGAGCACCAGCGCTCCGCCGACCACCAGGCTGAGGTAGCTGACGTTCGGGGCGGCCCACACGCCGAACAGCTGCCGGGCGCGGCCGTGCCGTTCTTCGTCGCCGATCACGTCGATGCCGTGGGCCTCGATCCGGACGCCGCGGCCGGGCCCGCTCACGGGTACGTCGGCAGCAGGGGACAGGGGTGTCGAACTCATCGGAACCTCCGGAACAACGTTGTTCGCCGGGACGGGATCAGGAACGAGTCAGGGGTGGGGTGCGCGGTGGCGCCACGCGTCGCGTGCCGGTCGCTTCGAACGCGGCGGCCAGCCGCAGCAGTCCGGTGTCGTCGCAGGCGCGGCCCGCGATGGTGAGCCCGACGGGCATCCCGGTGTCGGCCATGACGCCCATCGGCACGGTGACCGTCGGGATACCGAGGTGCCGCGGGACGAGGTTGCCGTTGGCCACCCAGACCCCGTTGCGCCAGCCTTCGTCGGCCGACGCCGGATTGGTGTCCATGTCGGCGCGGCCGCCGTCGGCCCCGGGGGGGTCACAGTCGGCGGCGTGCCGGAGGTGGTCCAGC
>NZ_JBHYIK010000020.1:41241-68728 GCF_042739735.1 Amycolatopsis sp. NPDC059027
GTCCGAAGCCACGGGTGATCCCCATTGTGTGCTGGGCCGGTTGGGTGGGTGTACGGCGCGGACGGCGCGCCGCCCGCCGAGCGCGCCCGCGCCGCGCGGGGGGGGGGCCCCGCGCGCGCCCCCCCCCCCCTCGGCCACGGCGGGGAAACAGACGGCGTCGAGCCGGAGGTTGTCCAGCCACCGGTCGAAATCGGCGCGGCGGGTCTCCTCGAGGCCCCGCACGCCCTCGGCGAGGCCGGGAATGTCGGTGAAGTGCCCGGCGGGAACGCGGCCGGGGTAGGCGGCGATGTCGTCGTCGAAACCGTTGTAGCGATCCGGCAGCGCTCCCTCGGGGTGCGGGAAGATGCGGTCGCCGTCCACCTTGGCGAGCCGGTTCAGCGCCGGATCGTCGTTGGCGCGCAGGAAATCGTCCCACGCCCATGCCGCGAGGTCGGTGATCTCCCGCTTCAGGAACTCGGGACGCACCAGCCCGCGGGTGCCGATGGTCGGGGCGCCGGGACGGTCGCCTTCGTAACGGGAAACGACCGGGAAGTCCACCAGCACGATTTCGGCGCCGGCGGCTTCCAGATCCCGCCGCGCCGCCTCCCACCGTTCCAGCACCGAGTCCCGGGTCACGATCCGCCTGCCCGTCGGGCCACCGATCCCCGGGCGTGCCGCCGTTCCGGCGTCCGGGTCGGCGTTGACGTACATCTTCGGCACGCCGAACCGCTTGCCCGCCAAGACGTCGCGTGCCGTCCGCGCGTCCGCCACCGCCAGCGCGGGGTACGAAGCCGGGCGCACCGCCGACGCGGACGGGATCGGCACCCACGGCTGGGCGCGCCAGAAGTCGCCGCGCGGGTCGGGGTCGTCGGCGACGATCACCTCCAGCACTTCCAGCAGGTCGGCCATGGTGCGGGTGTGCGGGACGACGACGTCCATGGTCGGCACGAGCGGCCAGTTGCCCCGGACGGAGATCACGCCGCGGGAAGGCGTGTAGGCGCACAGCCCGTTGTTCGACGCGGGCGCGCGGCCACTCGACCAGGTCTCCTCCGCCAGACCGAAGGCCGCGAAGCTGGCCGCCGTCGCGGTGCCGGAACCGTTGGAGGAGCCGGAGGCGAACGCGGCGGTGAGGTAGTCGCCGTGGTACGGGCTTTCCGCGCGGCCGTAGAGCCCGCGCTGCATTCCGCCGTTGGCCATCGGCGGCATGTTCGTCAGTCCGATGAGGACGGCGCCGCCGTTCCGGAGCCGCTCGATCGCGAAGGCGTCGCGGCGCGCCACGAGTTCCGCGAACGCGGGTGAGCCCGCGGCGGCGGTGAGCCCGCGCGCGAGGTAGCTGTCCTTTGCGGTGTAAGGAATCCCGTCGAGCGGGCCGAGTTGCTCACCCCGGGCGCGGCGCTCGTCCGAGGCCCGTGCGTCGGCGATGGCGGCGGGGTTGGGCACCACGACGGCGTTCAGCTTCGGCCCGTTGCGGTCGTACGCCTCGATGCGCGCCAGGTAGGCCGTGACCAGGTGCTCGCTCGTCGTCGTGCCGTCGGCCAGCGCCGCGCGCAGTTGTGCGATCGTGGCCTCGACGACGTCGAACGCGCTCATCGCCCGCCCCCGGCGACCGGCTGCTGCTGGGTGATGCAGTGGATCCCGCCGCCGCGGGCCAGAATCGGGCGCGCGTCGATGGTCACGACCCGTCGGCCGGGGTAGGCCTCGGCGAGGATCCCCGCCGCCACCGCGTCGGCACGCGCGTCGCCGTAGCCGCACGCGATCACGCCGCCGTTCACCACGAGGTGGTTGACGTAGTTCCAGTCGACGAAGCCGCCCGCGTCGCGCAGCGTCGGCGGCGCCGGGATTTCGACGATCTCGAACGTCCGGCCCGCGGCGTCGGTCCGCCCGGCGAGCGACGCGCGGATCTCCCGCAGCACCGCGTGGTCCGGGTGGCCGGGGTCGGGCTGGGCGTGCAGGAGCAACCGGCCGGGCGACGGGATCGTCGCCACCATGTCGACGTGCCCGCGCGTCCCGAATTCCGCGTAGTCGCGGGTCAGCCCGCGTGGCAGCCAGATCACCGTGGTCGCGCCGATCGTGCGCCGCAGTTCGGCTTCGACGCGGGCTTTGCCGGCATACGGGTTGCGGCCGGGATCGAGCTGGACGGTCTCGGTGACCAGAACGGTGCCCTCGCCGTCGACGTGGATCGCGCCGCCTTCGTTGACCAGCAGCGAACCGACCGGTTCCGCGCCTGCCTCGTCGGCGACGAACCCGCCGATCTCCCGGTCCCGCTCCCACGACGCCCAGGCGGGAGCGCCCCAGCCGTTGAACACCCAGTCGACCGCGCCCAGTACGCCGGGCCGTTCGTCGTCGACGACGAAGGTCGGGCCGATGTCGCGCATCCAGAAGTCGTCGAGCGGAGCCTCGACCTGCTTGACCTCGCTGCCCAGCAGGCGCCGCGCCCGTTCGCGCTCGCTCGGGTCGACGACCATGACCACGGGCTCGAACTCCGCCACGGTGTTCGCGACCGCGGCCCACGCGGCGTACGCCTCCCGCGCCGCCGCGGCGTCTTCGCCCAAGGTGTGCCCGGCCCGCGGGAAGGCCATCCAGACGCGTTCGTGTGGCGCGGTTTCCGCGGGCATGCGCCAGGCCATCCGAGCTCCCAGGTGTCGGCGGGCACGACCGGACCGGTGCCCGCTGGCTGCGGCGACGGTGGAAAACCGCGCCACTATTGATCGGTCGATCAATAGTGGCGGTGACGCTAACTAGACTGGTACCCGATGTCAAGCAATGTCAGGAAACGAGCAGCGCGGAAGGCTCCGGCGGAGCGCGCCGCGGAGATCACCGGAACCGCCCGCGAGATCGCACTCGACCAGGGCCTCGGCGCCGTCACACTGCGTGCCGTGGCGGCACGCGCCGGCGTGACGCCCGCGCTGGTCGCGCACTACGCGCCGAACATGGACAGGCTGGTCGCCGACACGTTCACCGGAATCGTCATGGCGGAACTGGACGACGTCATCGAGTTGCTGGCGGGGGAGACCGCGGCCAGCGCCCGGCTGGCGCGGCTCGTGGAGACGCTGTTCGACGAGGGCCGCGTGGACGTCACCGTGGTCTGGGTGGAGTCCTGGGCACTGGGCCGGCGCAACCCCACCCTCGCCGAGGCCGTCCGGGCCGCGATGGACGCCTGGCAGCAGGCCGTGGAGAAGATCATCGCGGACGGCGTGGCGGCAGGGGAGTTCACCGCCGACGATCCCGCCGCCGTCGCCTGGCAGCTGATCGGCATGATCGACGGCGTCAACGCCCAGGCGCTGGTCCGCTGGGGCCGCCCCGCCGAACGTGGCTCCCTGATCGTCCACGCCATGGAGGTCACCCTCGGCCTGCGCGCCGGAACCCTGCGCTGACCCCGAACCGTCCACAGAGGATTTGCCCGGGTGTCCACAAGCGACTGGCGGGCCCCCGTGAAGCGGATCTCCGGTCTGTGGCGGCAGCGCTACGACCTCGGGAGCGGTCATCCGCTGGCCGGCGCGACGATGCCCGCCCTCCGGCTCGCCGACGGCACCTGAGTTCCCGATCGATCAATGTTCGTTGTCCGGTTGGGTGCGTAATACTCGAAACGGTTGTTTTCCGGCCGTGGCGGAGGCTTACTGACATTCAGACCGGACTGATCGCAGAGCTTGTCCGAGTGAATGGATGGGGATAATGAAGAAGATCACCTTGGCTGGTGCTGCCGGGGTCGTGGCGGCTTCGCTGGCAATGCTGGTACTGCCGGCTGGCAGTGCCGGTGCACAACAGCTCCCTTGCGACAGGCATAACCAGTTCGTAAAGGTCAATTACCATACAACCTGGGGTAAGCACGAAACTGCCTGTTATGCCGGAGCCGGTAAGAACTGGTTTGAAGGTGTCAAAGGATCTACGAGCTGGATGGATTACCTTTGGACCGGGAACAACGACATCACCTGGGTGGACTGCAACGGGACGAGAGTGGATGTTCCGCGGTGGAACCAGAGGAACTACCGGGCGGCTCGCTGTATCAAGGAGCTCAACATCAAGCCGTTCTGAAACACTGAACACGCCGGCTTGGCGTGGATGAATCTCGACGACGGCTGGATGCCGGGCCTCAAGTCCGCGGTAATCCAGTTCCGGCGCAGAATCTGCGGGCCGGCGGCGAGGCAGGCCGGTTGTCCTGCGGTGAGGTGAACGACCCGCCCGCCGGAGGGCCCGGGCAAGAGCCGCTGAACCGGCAGAGTTTCGACGCTGGATCGACCCCGTGGCAGGCGCCCAATGTCGCAAGGCTCATCCATGCCGGCGTTCCGCTCATGAACAGCAGGAGAAAACCGACGGTGAGTCGCTTCCTCTGGGGCGTACCGGAGGAGGCCACTCCCCATCGGGGAGGGCGAACAGATTCATGACGGGCGTCCGGCAGCCGGTGTCGGACGTGACTGTCCTGGCGATCGTTCCATAAAAGCCGCCGGTTGCGACTTCACTATCCAAACGGGAAACGGAATCCGCGACCGGGTCGTAGGGTGGCCGGGGCGGGGTCCGGGCCCCGGCCAGGATCGGGGACCGCATGCGCAACCGGTTCGCTGTGGAGATTGAAGGTCCCATCCGGTCGACGATGGCGCGCCGTCCTCCCTGTCGGTGAGCAGTTGGAGCACCGTCACATCCGACCTCATCATGGAGGCGCGGTGGTCGAGGTTGTTCGGCGGCGGGTCGGACCGCCCGACGGGGATTCTGTCAGATTACCCCGTTGCGGATCGCAAATGCGACTGCGTGGGTGCGGTTGTTGAGGTTGTAGCGGGTCATCATGCGGTGGAGAGTCAATTTCACCGTGCTCTCCGAATAGGTGAGCCTGGTCGCGATTTCCTCGGTGTCGTGCCCATCGGCGAGTAAGCGGAGAATTTCGCGTTCGCGGTCGGTGAGGCCGAATAGTGTAAGGTTGCGGGGGTCCACCATGTCTTGGTGGAGCCGACCGATTTGGGTGACAAGGCTGCCCAGTACGTCGGGTGGCAGGGACGGCAAGCCTTTGCTGACCTCGAGTACCGTTCGGACGAGTTCCTTGCCGTCGACGGTGGACCGTCGCAGCACCGCTGCCATGCCATATTCGATCGCCGACATCACGGTCTCGGCGCGAAGGGTATTGATGACGACCACGCAGGGTGGTGGTGACGCGAGACGTGACGCGGCGCGGGCCTTGTGCAGGTAGGTGAAAGCTCCCTCGTCGAGGGTCTCCTCGGTCACTACAAGCACCTCGGCGGCCGCGAAGTCGGCCTCGTCGAGTATCTTCACTCGCTCATCGCCGCTGAGCATGTTCGCTACGCCAATTCTGGACAGCGAATCCGGTGCGTACACCAAAACCGCCACGCCCGCGGCTTCATCGGTGCTTCCGCAGTCGCACTTGGGATCCTTGTTCATAACCCCTCCGCAAGACCAAGATGAAGTGTCGAGACACAGGTGTGTCCGATGGCGCCGGGGTGTCGCGAGTATGCCGGACCAGTTCGAGCAGTGTCGGCAGCTGCCGGGGCCTGCCCAGTTCCACCAGGTCCCGCTCCTCATGCCGGTCCAGGCGGTCGTGGCGGTCATTCGAGCAGCATGCCCATGACACATGTCCCGGACTTCGTTGCGACCGTCAATGATGACGACTGCGTGTTGGTGGAGGTAACAAAGAGGAATTTGGCGGAGGGCACGTCGAGTATCGCGTCGTCGGCACCTGAAACAGGGAAGCGTGCGCTCGGCGTCTTGTCATTGGTCGGTATCTTCTGGCGTCCAGGGCCCTTGCGGGCTCGAAGTTTCCGTCGTCGGCGCCAGGTCGGGTATGGCACGGCACTGTTGATGATCGCCGTGGTGCCCGGCGTCACCCGCAGGCCGCGGTCAGCGAGGTGGCCGACCCATCAGCAAGGCGGCCCGGCACCGACTGGCCGGATCAGTTCCCGTCTGGTGATGCACTCGTATTGCGTCATGCAATTCAGCATCCACGGTGGACCAGGTTGTCACCAGCGCAAAGTGTGGATCACCCCTATGCGCCCGGCGCATGACGCACGTGAGGCCCCGGATCGCCGACGTTTGCAGTGCTACCGGGTCGGAGCCGATCGGTTCGGCTGGAGCCGGCACCAGGCGCCCACGGTCCCGGACCGACGGCGACTGGCTGATCGGCATGGGGATGCCCGCCTCGGCGCGGGCACGATTCCGCGACGACGGCCGCGTCGCCGCCGCCTCAGCCACGTCCGGCATCGGCACCGGCGCCTTGCCTCCGCCGCGGTGATCGGTAACGCCGTGTTCGAGGCGACCGGGATCCGCGTCCACGACCTGCCGATCACGATCGGCGAACTGCTCTGAGGCGGTACGCGCGGCGGTCAGTTCTCCGAGCGACGAGAGGCCATGTCCTGTGCCGCCGCGCGGATCATGTCGCGCAGCCAGGAGTGCATGGGATCGGATTCCAGGCGTGGGTGCCAGATCATTCCGTACGGAAACGTGTCGAGCCCTTCCGGAGCCTCGACCAACCGCACCTGAGGACAAGCGGCCACCTGTAACTCCGCGAGCCGCCGCGGAATCGTCGCGACGAGGGCCGCACCGGGCAGAGCGTCGAACGCCGAGCGGAAGTGCGGGACCCGCACAGCCGCCCTCCTGCTGTGGCCGAGGGTCTGAAGCCACCGTTCGATCATGGGTTGCTCTCGTTGGATCAGGGTGACCACCACATGGCGGGCCGCGACGTAGTCGGCCAGTGAGAACCGGTCTCGCACGGGGTGGTCGCGGTCCACCACGCAGACCGCGTCGTCGGTGAACAACCGCTCCCATCGCAGCCGGGTGGCCGGGTGGAGCACGGACAGTGCGATGTCGGCCCGGCCTCGTTCGAGATCCTCGTACGAGGAATCGTCTCGCGATTCGATACGGACTTCCAGCTCGGGCGCGGCCAGGCACAGCCGGGGCAGCAGGTGCGGTCCCAGTACCGCGGTGGTGTAGTCGGTGCCGATGATGCGTACGATCCCGGTCGCCGTTGAGGGATCGAAGCCACGGCCGGTCACGAGACCTTCCAGCCGTGGCAGGAGCAGGGCGAGTTCGCGCTGCATTTCCTGCGCTCGGGGGGTCAGCTCGTAGTCGCTGCCGGATCGGACCAGCAGCTCGTCACCGAACAGCGCGCGAAGCCGCTGTAACGTCCGGCTCATGGACGACTGGCTCAGGTGAAACCGCCCGGCGGCGCGGGTCACGTTTCGTTCCTCGAGCAGGATGGACAGAGCACGCAGTTCGTGCAGCAGCCCGAGATCACCATGCGGCATGCGCATAGTATGCACCTGTCCTCCGCATTCCGCCTTCGCCACTCGTGACCACGGATAGGCGACTGGCCATCGTGTTTCGTCCACCACGTGGACCGCGGTCTTGGCATCGCGAAGTTCTCCAAGCTGAAACGCCCAGGCTCTGGCTGAACGGGTACCCGCGGTCGGCCGTGGCCGATTTGCTGGAGTACCGACTGGGCCGGAACTCGGCGGCGGGTCGGACGATGCTCGCGGCCATTCGCACGGGCGGCCCGCGCCTGGTCCTGGCATGCACTGCACTTTTGTATAGAAGCCGTTATCCGATAGTATAACGACGGACGGGCCGGAACCTTCGCGCAGTACGATCCATGACGCTACTATTGCTGCCCATCTTTCCGTTGATTCCGCGTCGGCTCGGTCAACCGGACATCAATGGATCGGGAATTTGCCGGGATGTTCTTGAGTCGCGTCGTAATATCCGAGTGACGTGGAGCGGTGAAGCTGTTGGAAAGGTTGATGTGCTGTGCCTGGTGACGTTGAGCCGGATCTCGCCGCGGTGGTCTTCCCCGCTGCCGCTGAACCCTATGTGCGGATCCTGGCCCGGCTGGCGGGCGAAGCTCCACGGCAGCCAGCCATCAGCTGCGATGGCGAGATGATCACCCGAGACGAGCTCGAGACGCGGTCGAACCGGCTCGCACGGGCGTTCGGCAACCTCGGGGTCGGCTACGGGGACTTCGTCACCATCGGTCTGCCGAACTCGATCGGTTTCTACCTCGCTGTCCTCGCATGCTGGAAACTCGGCGCGATTCCCCAGCCGATCTCACCCCGGCTTCCGGCCGCCGAGCGACGGGCGATCGTCGACCTTGCCGACTCCGCACTCGTCGTCGGCGCCGATCCGGTCGATCACCCCGGCCGAACCTGCGTCGCCGCGGACTTTCAGCCCGATCCAGTCCTGGACGACGGGATGCTGCCGGAGGTCGTGTCGCTCGCGTGGAAGGCTTCGACCTCCGGTGGCAGCACCGGGCGACCGAAACTGATCGTGTCCGGTAACGCGGCCGAAGGGGCACCGGCGCTGGCCGGCGCCGTGGCCCGGATGCGGCCGGACGACAGCCAGCTGGTCGCCGGCCCGCTGTACCACAATTCCCCGCTCACCGCTTCGCTCACCGGACTGCTGGTGGGGCAGCATCTCGTGGTGCTGTCCGAGTTCGACGCCGACGGCGCGCTCAAGGCGATTGCCGGGCATCGGGTCGGCTGGGTGCAGCTTGTGCCCACGATGATGCTGCGGATGCTGCGGCTCATCGAGGAAAGCCCTGATTCGTATGACGTGTCCTCACTGCGCACGCTATGGCATACGGCCTCGGCCTGTCCGCCGTGGCTCAAGGAAGCCTGGATCGATCTGCTCGGCGCCGACAGGATCTTCGAGATGTACGGTGGGACGGAGTCGCAGGCCGCCACGATCATCACCGGCCCGGAGTGGCTCGAGCATCGAGGCTCGGTCGGTAAGCCGGCGCTCGGGGAGATGGTGGTGCTCGACACGGACGGGAAGCGCGCACCAGTCGGCGAGGTCGGTGAGATCTACCTGCGCCGGCCGTCCGGTGCCCCGCCCACCTACCGCTACATCGGCGCGGAAGCCAAGGAGCGGGAGGGGTGGGAGTCGCTCGGCGACCTCGGCTGGATGGACGCCGACGGCTATCTCTACCTCAGCGACCGGCGCACGGACCTGATCGTCGCCGGCGGGGCGAACATCTATCCCGCCGAGGTGGAAGCCGCGATCGACGCTCATCCCCTTGTCCTGTCCAGTGTTGTCGTCGGACTTCCCGACGAGGACCTCGGTCAGCGGGTCCACGCGCTGGTGCAGGCCAAGCCCGGGCTGACCGCCGAGGAGCTGCTCGCGCACCTCGGTGAGCGCCTCGTGCGCTACAAGGTGCCGCGCTCGATGGAATTCCTCGACGAGCCGCTGCGCGATGACGCCGGCAAAGTCCGCCGCGGCGCGATGCGGGACGCGGCCATCGAAAGAATGCCGCACGCCTGACGCCGCGCCTCGAACCCGTGCGTCCGATCGTGGTGGCGCAGAGTGAAGAATCCCCGACCCAGGAGTTCTCGATCCATGACTGATCTTCGCCCCCTTGGCTCGTCCGGTCTCGTCGTTTCCCCGCTGTGCTTGGGCGGGAACGTGTTCGGCTGGACCGCCGACGAAGAACAATCGTTCGCGGTACTCGACGCCTACTCCGCCGCGGGTGGCAACTTCGTCGACACCGCCGACGCGTATATGTATCACTTTCCCGGCAACGAAGCGGGCCAGTCCGAAACCATCATCGGCACCTGGCTGGCCGCCCGCCGCAACCGCGACGAGATGGTGATCGCGACCAAGGTCGGCGACCACCCCCGGCACAAGGGCCTCGCACCCGCGAACATCAAGGCCGCCGCGGAGGAATCCCTGCGTCGGCTGGGCACCGACCACATCGACCTCTACTACACCCACTTCGACGACGAGTCCGTCCCGGTCGAGGACATCATCACCGCACTCGACGAGCTCGTGAAAGCCGGCAAGGTCCGCGCGATCGCGGCCTCCAACATCGGTCCCGAACGGCTCTCGGCCTCGCTGGCCTTCTCCGACCGTGAAGGCCTGGCCCGCTACGTCGCGCTCCAGCCGCAGTACAACCTCGTCTCCCGTGACACCTACGAGGGCGAGCGGCGGGACATCGTGCAGCGCGAAGGGTTGGTGTGTGTCCCGTACTTCGCGCTCGCTTCCGGCTTCCTGACCGGCAAGTACCGCCCCGGCAAGACCGTCGACAGCGTGCGTGTCCTGCCCAGCCTGGCCGGTGGCTACGTGGACACCGAACGCGGCGTGAAAGTCCTCGCCGCGCTGGAGGAGGTCGCGACGGCCCGCGGGGTGGAGATGGCTACCGTCGCGCTGGCCTGGCTCGCGCAGCAGCCGACGGTGGCCGCGCCGATCGCTTCCGCGCGCACGGTCGAGCAGTTGCCGGCGCTGCTGGCCCTGCACGACCTGCGTCTGTCGGACGCCGAACTCCGGACCCTGACGGCGAGTTCGTCCTGACCGTCAATCGTCACAGTGCGCTAGGAGAACAGATGCTCGACATTCAGGAGATTTCGGACCGGCTGGAGATCCAGGATCTGGTGGTGGCCTACGCGACCGCCGTCGACGGCCGGGATTTCGACGCGCTGGACCGGATATTCGCCGATGATGCCTACCTCGACTACACGGCGTTCGGCGGCGTCACGGGCAACCTCGCCGTCGTCAAGAAATGGATCGCGCAGAATCTTGCACAGCTTCCCGCGATCCAGCATCTGATCGCCAACCCGGACATCCGCGTCGATGGTGACCGGGCGACGGGGCGGGTGATGTGCCTGAACCCGATCGCGCTGCCTGCCGAGGACGGTGAGCCACCGGTCGCGATGCTGGGCCTGTGGTACCTCGACGAGTACGTCCGCACACCACAGGGCTGGCGCATTTCCCGACGCGACCATCAGCGCAGCTGGTCACAGGGACTCGGCGGCCACTGAGCCGCCATGTCGGAAAACCTCGCCGACCGAAGAGACAGGAGCAGGACCAATGAAAGCAGTTCAGTACCGCAGTGCCGGCGCGGCTCCCGAGGTCGTCGAGGTCCCCGATCCCGAACCGGGCACCGGCCAGGTCCTGGTGAAGGTCACCGCGGCCGGGCTGTGTCACTCCGACCTCACCCTGATGCACCTGCCCGCGGAACGACTGATGTTCCCGCTGCCGCAGACCCTCGGCCACGAGGCCGTGGGCACGGTGGCGGCGCTCGGTGAGGGCACGACCGGGGTGGCGGTCGGCGACAGCGTCGCCGTCTACGGGCCGTGGGGCTGCGGTGTCTGCGCCGCGTGTGCGGCGGGCCGGGAGAACTACTGCCCGCACGCCCGACGGCTGGGAATCCGTTCGCCCGGGCTGGGTGCCCCCGGCGGCCTCGCGCAGTACCTGCTCGTCGACGACGTGCGCCACCTGGTGCCCTTCGCGGGGCTCGACCCGGTGGCCGCCGTGTCGCTCACCGACGCCGGTCTGACCCCGTACCACGCCGTCAGGTGGGCGTTGCCCGCGCTGGTGCCGGGCTCGACCGCCGTGGTGATCGGCGTCGGCGGCCTGGGCCATGTGGCGATCCAGTTGCTGCGCGCGCTCACCCCGGCGCGAGTCGTCGCGCTCGACGTGAGCGAGGACAAGCTGGCCCTCGCCCGGGAGGTCGGCGCCCACGAAGCGTTGGTGTCGGACGAGTCCGTGCCCGAGCCGATCCGCGCGCTCACCGGTGGCCTCGGCGCCGAGGCCGTGTTCGACTTCGTCGGGGTGGAGGCGACCGGCCGCATCGCCGTCGCGTCCGCCGCCGTTCAGGCACGGGTGCTCAATGTCGGACTCGGCGGGGGCGCGATGGCCATGGGATTCATGCTGGTCCCACCCGGCATGAGTGCCTACGCCCCGTACTGGGGTACCCGTGGCGAGCTCATCGAGGTGATCGCCCTCGCCCAAGCGGGTGCGTTGTCCGTCCGAACCGAGACCTACTCTCTCGACGAGGCCCCGCTCGCGTACGAACGGCTGCACGCCGGAAAGGTCACCGGCCGCGCGGTGATCCTGCCCAACGGCTGACAGCCCGCGGGTTTTTCTTTCGAGCCGGGCTGCTCGTTTCACCGGAGCAGCTGGGCCTGGCGTCAGAGTTCTTGGAGTTCGCCGTGGTCGATTTGTCCGCGGAGCCGGTGTTTCTGGACTTTTCCGGAACCGGTGAGGGGTAGTTCGGTGGTGTGGAACCAGCGAGCGGGTGTTTTGTGGGGTGCCAGCCGCGCGCGGCAGAAGTCGTGTAGCTCCGTCGCCGTGGGTGCATGGCCGGGTTCGGTGGACACGAGCACCGCGGCGACGATTTCGCCCCACATGGGGTCCGGCAGGCCGAGGACGGCGACGTCGCGCACCCCGGGGTGGGTGAACAGCACCTGCTCGATGTCGGTGGCGTAGATGTTTTCCCCGCCCCGGATGATCATGTCCTTGAGCCGTCCGGTGACCTTGAGGTAGCCACGTTCGTCGAGGCTGCCCAGGTCGCCGGTGTGCACCCAGCCCGCCTGGTCGATGGTCTCGGCGGTGCGTTCGGGCAGTTCGAAATAGCCGAGCATGGCTTGGTAGCCGCGGGCACAGATCTCCCCGGGTTGCCCGACGGGCACGATGTCCCCGGTCTTCGGATCGCGGACGGTGACCTCGACCTGCGGCAGTGGACGGCCGGCGGTGGTGGCCTTGTCCTCGGGTGCATCGTCGGGACTGGTTTGGGTGAGCACCGGGGAGAGTTCGGTCTGGCCGTAGACGGAGGTGAACCGGGCGCCGAAGCCGTCCTCGACGTGACGGACCAGCTCGGGCGGGATGGGGCTGCCGCCGGAGAGCACCCCCGTCAGGTGTGACAGGTCGTACTGCCCGAAGCCGGGGTGGTTCAGCAGCGCTATGAGCATCGTCGGGACGCCGCCGAGCATGTCCGCCCGGTGATCCTGGGTCGCGGTGAGCACGAGCGCGGGGTCGAACAGCCGGCACAGGACGTAGGAAGCTCGTTGGTGGGCGCTGCCGAGCACGCCCATGGCACAGCCCGCGGTGTGGAACAGCGGCGCGGCGGAGGCCATGGTGCCTCGCTCGGGCAGCCGGGCCCGGTCGATCATGAACTTCGCGTTGGTCACCAGCCCGCGGTGGTGCAGCAACGCGCCCTTGGGGAACCCGGTGGTGCCGGAGGTGTACTGGATCTGGGCCGCGTCATCGGGGCGTACTTCCGGCAGCGGCCCGCTGCCCTGATGAGCACGGACGGTCGTCTGCCAGTCCGCGAAACAGACGGTTGTTCTGAGTTCCGGGAGTCCGTGCGCGGCGTCTCGGGCGATCGCGGTCATGTCGCTGCCGCGGAACGCCGCGGTGTGGAAGAGCCCGGCCGAGCGGGATTGCTCGAGTACATAACGCAGTTCCGCGGCTCGCAGCGCTGGGTTGGCGGTCACCACCACCAGGCCGGCCAAGGCCGCGCCGTACTGGAGAATGACCCACTCGGGGATGTTGGGAGCCCAGACGGTGACCCGCTCGCCCGGGGCAAACCGGGTCAGCAACCAGCGCGCGCATTGCTCGGCCTCGGCCAGCAGTTGCCGGTAGGTCCACTGGCGGTCGGTGCGTCCGGCGCCGGACGGTGACACGGTGTCCGGCGGTGCGGCCTCGATCAGCGCGGTCCGCGACCCGGCATCCCGCGCGGCCGCACGCAACAGATCCCCGGTGGTGAGCTCCAGTACCGGTGCGCTGGTGTCGGCGGGCCAGTACGACTCCGTCAGGATTTGCGGCATCGCTCGCTCCTCAAGCCCGACGGTCCGTACCTGGCCGCTCGGGAACGCGGGTCAGTGTGTGTGGTGGGGGACGTCGTCGAGTCCTTGTGTCCAGCTGCGTTGCTGGCTGCGCCGGGAGATCCGCCAGCCCCGCGGTGTGCGGGTGTATTCGTCGAGGTACCACATGCCCAGCAGCGCGAGGTGCGGGTCGCCGTCCTCGACGGGGAAGCCGAGTGTGTTCAGGCACATCACCCGACCTGTCGCGTGGTCGCCGTCGAGATGGATGGCGGGGTTGGCGATCAGGTGCTGGCACACGGCGAACTGTGCCATGCTCGAGGTGAGGAATTCCTTCAGTTCGGCGCGGGTGCCCGCGATACCACCGAATGTGGTGTAGTCGATATGGGCGTCGTGTGTGAATATCCCGTCCAGGGCGCCGAAATCCTTGCTGTCGATCGCGGTCGCGTAGGTCACCAGCAGCTCCTGGATCTCCAGCCGGTCGGAAATTTCCTGAATGTCGAGCATCTGACCTCCTGCGATACTGAAATGATGCACCGGCACCCTAACCAGCGAAGCAGGTCGGGACCGTTGTCCTGCGGAGAAGGGGGCAGGAGGGTTTATCCGATGGGGCAACCGTGGAGGCCGTGAGCTGGAGAATCCACTTCGGACGGTCGCGACGAAGCGGGATGCGTGGTTAGGTGGTCAGGGTGCGCAAGTTGTTCGCCGGGGCGGGTGTCCGGTCATGGGTGACCGACCTGCTGATCGTCGTGGTGCTCGGTGCGGCCTCGTTGGTGAGCCTTTTGTTGTCGGGCCGGTGGTGGGGTGCGGTGCTGGCGATCATCGTGGCCTTGCTCGCGCCGGTCTTCGCGCGGCGCCGGTTCCCCGCGCAGGCGATGCTGTTCGTGCTCGCCGTCTTCGCCGCGCAGGCGTTGCTGCCGCTGCCGTACGCGGGTGTGCTGCTCGCCGCGGACCTGGCGCTGGTGGTCCTCATGTACTCGGTGGTCGTCCACGGTGGCCGGCGCAGCAAGTGGTGGCTGTTGCTCGCGTCGGAGATGCTGTTCCTGATCGGGGCGTTCCTCGTCGGGGGCGGCCAGATCGCGGCGATCCTGTTCGTGGCGGAGACCGCCGTCATGGTGGCCGCGGTGGCCGCCGGTGAGGTGACGCGCAGCCGTCAGTTGCAGCTGGCTGACGCGCGGGAGCGTGCGATCGAGGCCGAGGAACGTCGTGACGCGCTGGCGAGGGCCGCGGTCGTCGAGGAACGCGCGCGGATCGCCCGGGAGATGCACGATGTCGTCGCGCATGCGGTGAGCACGATGGTGCTGCAGTCCGAAGGCGCGCGGTTGCTGGGTATGCGGGATCCCGGCGCTGTGGACGAGGCGCTGCGGACGATCGGCGTGACCGGGCGTGAGGCTGTGGCCGAGTTGCGGCGGATTCTCGGTCTGCTGCGCGAATCCGGGACCGGTACGGAACCTCAGCCGGGTGCCGGCGCGCTCGGCGAGCTTGTCGGCAAGGTGCGTTCCGCCGGGCTGGAGGCTCGTCTTGTGGTCGAGGGCGACCGCGAGGGGATCCCGCCCGGTGCGGTGCTCACCGCGCACCGGATCGTCCAGGAGGCACTGACCAATGTGGTCAAACACGCCCCGCCCGGTGCCCGGTGTACGGTGACGGTTCGCTACGGGACATCGGACGATCCACACAGGACGGTCGTGGTCGAGGTCGGCAACGATGGCGGCCACGGCCCCCGTCCCCACGCCGCCGAGCGGAGTGGTGCGGGCTATGGCATCCGCGGGATGCGGGAACGTGCCTCGATGTTCGGCGGCGAGGTGACCGCCGAACCGCGGCCGGACGGCGGGTTCCTGGTCACCGCACTGCTTCCGCTCACGACATCCCCGGAGGAACCATGACACAGCCCGGGCCCCACCGCGTGCTCGTCTGCGACGACCAGGCGCTCATGCGGGGCGGGCTGCGCATGATCATCGAGAGCGCGGACGACCTGGTGCTGGCAGGGGAGGCTGAGAACGGGAGCCAGGCGGTGGACCTGGCCGTCACGGCGCGGCCGGACCTGGTGCTGATGGACGTCCGCATGCCGGTGCTCGACGGAGTGGCGGCCACCGAACGGATCTGCGCGCGGGACCCGGCGGTCAAGGTGCTCATGCTGACCACTTTCGACCTCGACGAATACGTCCTCGCCGCGACCAGGGCGGGCGCGGGCGGTTTTCTGCTCAAGGACGCGAGCGGGGAGGAGATGCTCCTGGCGATGCGGGCCGTGCTGCGTGGCGACCGCGTGCTCGCGCCGTCCGTGGTCGATCGGATGATGCGGCGTTACCTCGCCGCGCACCCCGCGCCGTCGGACGATCGGCGGCTGGTCCGGCTCACCGACCGCGAGCGGGACGTCCTCGTGCTCGTCGCGCGAGGGCTCAACAATTCCGAGATCGCCGAGCGGCTGTTCATCGGCGTGACCACGGTGAAGACCCACCTCGGCCGGGTGCTCGACAAACTGGAGCTGCGTGACCGGCTGCAGGCCGTGGTGTTCGCCTACGAACACGGCCTCGTCACGCCATCGAACCCTGGCGGGTTCCACGACTGAACGGCGCCGAGCGCGGCACAGGCTCATGAGCCGGGACGCCGGTGAAGCAGGGTAGCCGTGGCGTTCCCCGCTACCACGTCGTAGCTTCGCCGGGTCAGCTCCGCCAGACGTTTTTCCTGTTCGGGGACCGAAAGCGGCCACGTGCCTTCCGGCCGGGTCACCACGACCCATTCGGGCTGCTCGGCACCCGAGGGATAGGTGGGGTAGAGCAGCACCCGGCATCGGCTCGTCAAATGCGGGGCCAGCCGTCCGGCTGCCGCGACAGTGGCACCGTCCGGAACCCCGGCCAGGACTTCCCTGGCGGCGGCTTGCTGCTCGTTCGTCCAGCGCGGCTGATTCGCGTGCAGCAGCACCACCGTCGTCGAGCAGACCGCCGCGACCACCGCGCAGATCGGGGCGGCCCGGCCGAGCCAGGTGCCCCGTGCGCGCCCGATGCCGTCGACAGCCGCCAGGAACGCGATCGGGATCAGCACCGCGTCGTAGTAGAGCGCCGGGCTCCAGTAGAAATGGAACCCCGACAACAGCCGCCAGGCGAGGGTGGGGACGAGCAGGATCGCCATCGGTGACCGGAGCGCGGCGAACGCGGTGGGCGCGAGCAGCACGGCGAGGGTCGCCACCTTGACGGGGAATCCGGCGAAGGGCGCGAACCCGCCCCATTTGTCTCCGTAGGCGTAGCCGCCGCTGCTGTTGATCGCGGGCAGCACCACTCCGACGACCACGACCGTGCTGAGAACGCCGAACGCGGCCGTTGCCCAGCCCAGCCTGCGCTGGCCCTGAACGACGAGGTACAGGCCGAGCGCTGCCAGCGTCATCGGCAGATCTTCCTTGACCAGCACGAGCGGCGCCGCGTACGCGACCGCCCATCCCCACTGCCGCCGGAGCAGCCGCTCGCCGGCGAAGGCCAGCATCGGGACGGCGAAACAGATCTCGTGAAAGTCGTGGATCACCGCCTCCAGCAGGCCGGTGGAGAGAACGTAGCCGACACCGATCCCGGCGCCCCGCCACGGGCCGAGCGCGCGGATCGCGCACCGGGTCACGGGAATGACCGAGAGGGCCAGCAGCGCGGCCTGCGCCACCAGCAACAGAGCCGGGGACGGCCAGAGCCAGTAGAACGGCGCGAGCACCGCGAGAATCGGCGAAAAGTGGTCGCCGAGCAGAATGACGCCGGGGCTCTTGAGATCCGCTGTCGGCCAGTGCCCGTCCGCGTAGGCGTGGACCGCCTGCTCGAAAAGGCCGAGATCCTGCCCGCCACTCTGGAACGCCCTGTGCAACCAAAGCGACCACACCGCATAGACCACGAACGCACAACAGGCCAGTAAGTACGGGAGACAACGCGGCGCCCTGCCTCCCGCGACCGCGCCCGCCAATACGGTGCGTTGGCCGCGCTTCGCCGTTTCCAGCGCATCGACCTGCCCCATCATCCGCTCTCCTCACCCGCGGACCCCCACCTGTCCCCGCGGGTCGGTAGTGGAATTCCGGTGCCGTAAAAGGAAAACCGGCCGCCCAACGGCAGCTCCGGTCGTTCTTCGTGCACCCAGAGTGCCGACCGGCGACGGCACCGGCATCCGATCACTGGCCCGGCCTGATCATGCGCCGGGAGGACCCGGGTCGTCCCCGGGGAGGACCCCGCGAGTACGCGAACATTCCCCTGCCGGTTGCTGCCGGCCGGAGTCCGAAGCCCCGGTACCGTCCACGTCGGACAGGGCACGTTCGTATCATGAATCTTGTCTCTTCTTCGTTACTGGCACGTTGGGATTTCCTCCTGGGCCAGGATGCGAGAACTGGATCCCCGATCGTTTGATCAGCGGTGTGAGAGGCATATTCGATGCGGAGAGTCGTTGTTGTCGGTGGGGGGATCGTCGGGTTGTCGACGGCGATGATGCTCGCCAAGGACGGTATGGAGGTCATCGTCCTGGAACGAGATGGCGAGGCGATGCCGGACTCGCCGGAGGAGGCCTGGTCGAACTGGGCCCGGCGCGGGGTCAGCCAGTTCCGGCAGACGCACATGCTGTGGCCGAGGGGTTACCGGATTCTGCGGGCCCGGATTCCTGAGGTGCTGGAGGCCGCGCGGGGGGCCGGTGCGAGCGAGTTCAGTTTTCTTTCGCTGTTGCCTTCCCATATCGAGGATCGCGCGTCGCGTCCGGACGACGGAAGGTTCGATACGCTGGCGGTTCGCCGTCCGGTCCTGGAATACGCGGTGGCGAGCTGCGCACGCCGGGCGGTCGACGTGCGCCGAGGTGTCGGGGTGACCGGGCTGCTGGCTGAGCCGTCCACGGTGGGCGATGTGCCGCGGGTCGTCGGTGTACGCACGTCGGCCGGTGAGGTCATCGGCGCGGATCTCGTCATCGATGCCTCGGGCCGGCGGACGAAGCTGCCGGCCTGGCTCGGGGATCTGGGTGCGCGGCCGCCTCACGAGGAGGTCGAACCGACCAATTTCACGTACTACACGCGGTTCTTCCGCTCGTATGACGGGGAGACCCCGATGCTTCCCGACGGCGGGCTGCTCCAGCATTTCGACAGCTACTCGATACTCACCGTGCCCGGAGAACGCGGTCACTGGTCGATGAGTCTCTGTTTCTCCTCGGCGGATCAGGAGTTGAAGGAGCTGCGTCATGTCGGCAAGTGGATGGAGGTGGTTCGGGCCTGTCCGGGGCATGCGCATTTGCTGGATGGTGAGGTCGAGGATGGAATGCGCATCATCAGTGGGAACGCCGACCGGTTCCGCCGGTTCGTGGTGGACGGCGCTCCGGTCGCGATCGGGGTGCTTGCTGTCGGTGACTCGCTGGCGACCACGAATCCCGTTTATGGGCGCGGGATGAGCATGGGACTCATCCAGGCCGCTGGTACCGCGGAGGTCGTTCGGGACCGTGGTGACGATCCGCTCGAGCTGGCCCTCGAGCATGACCGGATGGTGCAGGATCGGGTGGTCCGGTGGTATCGCGAAACGGTTCGGATCAACAAGGCCCGCGCGAACCAGATCGACGCGACCATCAACGGGCGTCCCCGGAAAGCCCCGGAAATCGGTACCAAACTGTCCTACGATCTGCTGGTCGCCAGCCATCATGACGCTGACCTCTTCCGTACGTTCCTGGAAAACGTGGCGCTGCTGACCTCGTTCGAGGAACTGCTTTCCCGGCCGGGAATGGCCGATCGCGTCGCGGTCGCGACGAAAGGCCGGGAGATGCCGATCCCGGCCGGGCCGTCGCGGCCGCAGCTGCTGAAAATGCTGGCCGACTGATCCCTGTTTCGATGGGTGACGGGCGGACCGGGGACTATCCGATAAAATTGACGAAGGCGGAATTGCCATGGTGCGAACAAACGCAGGGTTCAGGTGGTCGCTCGCGATCGGCGCGGTAGTCGCCGCGCTTGTCCCGTTCACGAGTTCCCCGGCCTTCGGCGCTGAACCGGGGTCGACGGGGCCGCGGGTCGCGGCGGCGGACAAGGTGTGTCTCAAGGCGTATATGCAGAAGCGCGGGTGGCAGGGCGAGCAGTGCGCTCCGGCCGGAAGGGCGGCGACCGTCGGCGGGGCCGGGCAGGGGCTCCGGATGGAGGCGTTGACGATGTCGGTCGGTGGAAGCGGCTTCTGCGCCGCCGGTTACGTGCAGGACAGCGGATGGCAGCCGTGGGCCTGTGCAGCTGCCGGTGGGCACCTCACCGTGGGTACCGCCGGGAAGAACAAGCGCCTGGAAGCGGTGAGCTACCGCGTCCAGACCGGTGTACTCTGCGGGAATTCCTATGTGCAGAACGTGGGCTGGAACAAGAACTGGTACTGCGGCGCCGACGGTAAGACCAACGCGATCGGTACCACCGGGCAGAACAAGCACATGGAAGCGGTTTCGTTCCAGGTATGCCGGTCCGTCAAGAACTGCTGAGCGGCAATTTCCGTGTTAGCCCGAGGTTCGGCGGCGTCACCGGGGCTGAAGAACAAGAAAAAGGGAAACGATGAGTAAAGGATCCCAGGTACCCACTCCGCAAGAGCAGGAGGCCGCGTTGCGGGCGGTCACCGAGCGGGGCGTGCCACTGTTCATGAACGTCACCCTGACCATCGACCCGCAACGGCGGGAGACGTTCCTGGCGGCATTGCGGGACGTGCTTCCGCGGGCTCGTGCCGAAGAGACCTGTGTCCACCTCCACGCCGGTCACTCGGCCGCCGACCCACGGATCTTCATGTTGTCCGAGGGGTGGTCCGACCTCGTCGAATACCGTGACACCGTGCTGCGGCGGCCGTACTTCCAGAAGTATCTGCGGATCTCCGGGGAATGCTATGCGCAGCCAAGGGTGGTGGCTCCACTCGTGCCCATCGATCCGGTGGCCTGGTAGTCCAGCGGTAGCCGGAAGTCCTTGTTTTCCTCCTCTCGCGGGCCAGGCGGCCGACGGTCCACCTCATAGCCGTGCCGACGTCGTGTCAGGCCCGGGTCCTCCGCAGCGCGCGAACCCTGAGCTGGAGGTGCGCGAGCAGCATGGCGTCGGCATTGGTGAAATCCAGCCCGGAGATCTCGCGGATCCGGCGCAGCCGATAGCGCATCGTGTTGGCGTGGATGTGCAGGGCGGTGGCTGCGATGTCGGTGGCTCCCGCGGAGTCGAGGTACGCCGCCAGGGTCTCGGGCAGCAGGCCGTCCGGACCGTCGTACTGGCACAGCCGGTGTAGCGCGCCGGTGCTGTCCGGCAGGCCGAGCGACTCGGTGACGTCGGCGAGATGCAGCAACAACATCGACAGCGCCATGTCCGCCACGGTGCGCACGGCCGGACCGTGCGTGGTTGGGTGTCGGAGCGCCCGTAGCGCGGCGTCGGTCTGCGCCCGTACTTCGGCGATTTGCCCCAGCGAGCCGGTCGGCCCGCCGACGGCGACCACGTAGTCGCCGGCCAGTGGTGTCCTGGCGAGGAAATCCCGTGCCAGGTTGACAGTCGCCTCCAACGCGGTGGTGTGCTCCGGAGGCCAGGCGACGAGTGCGTACACCGCGCCGGTACCGGCCACCGAGGCGGAGCGAGGGTGTACGGCCGCGAGGAAGTACTCCAGCGTTTCGGCGAACCGGCGTAGTCCGCCCGCGGTCACCGCATCCGTCGCGGCGCCGGAGCTTTCGGTCTCGGGCAGCCGGGGTGCCGCGGCCAGGACGCACACCGGGCCGGAGCCCAGCTGCAACCGGGTCGCCTCGACGCGGTCGGCCGATCCGCCGAGCACCGCCGCGGCCAGCTCGCCGCGCTGCTGGCGGGCGTAGCTGGTCTCGGTGCGCAGGCCGACCAGGCGCAGCGCGACGATCGACGCGAACTCGCGCAGCCGGGCGGTGCTCGCCTCGTCGAGTGGCTCGGTCACCACCGCCCAGATGTAGCCGAGGACATCCGAGCCTGCCCGGACCGCGATCGCCACCCGCGGCAGCTGGTCGGGCTCGGTCGCTTCCAGGTAGACCGGGGCACCGCTGGCGTGCAGGCGCGCGAATTCGCCCCGCTCGCGCTGTTCGGCCAGCGTCCGCTGGTGCACCGCACGGCCCAGGATGGTCTCGATCCGTTCGGCGTCGGTCCTGTCCTGGCCTTCCGACCAGGCGATCAGTGCGGAGAAACGGTCCTCGATGGTCACCGGGGCGCCGAGGGCCGTGTAGATGGCGTTGGCCAGGGTGAACAGGTCCGAGCCGTCGTCGGAGCGGACGCGTGCCCTGGCGTATTCGAGCAACTGCTCGCGGATGGTCGTCGCGACGTGCATCCAGGACGCGTCCTGGTTGACCTCGATGACCGTCAGCTTCTCGTCCGGTGAAGGCGGTGCCGGGGCCTTCACCGCCAGCACCCTCGCTCCGGCGCGGTCCATCGCCGCGGCCAGGTCGAGCAGTTGGGCTTCGGCGGTCACGCCGATGCCCAGTACCACGCACCCCGGCCCGAGCTGGGTCGGCGCGCCCGGAGCGTAGAGAGCGATCTCGGTGAGCGGCTCGTCGAAGCCGGCACCTTTCTGGACCAACCGCAGCAGCGCCGGGCCGACGTCGCGCACCAGTTGCCGGACGGGCAGATGCCGCCGCACGTCGGACTCGCTCATCCACCAACTCCCTGGCTTGGGCCTTGGAGCCAGTATCGGGCGCGGCCCTTGATGCCGACGTCAAATCTCCGCGTCCTGTCTTGACATCCTCAACGAAGCGGACACAACGCACACCGCATACGGTTGGCGCGCGACTGGAGAACGTTCATCCACCGGAGGACGCTGTGCGCTCCTGTGCCCTGACGGCGGTACTTTCCACCGTGCTGCTCGTGCCCCTGGCCGGCATCGCCACCGCCACCCCCGCGCCGTCCAAGGTCGCCTGGCACGCGTGTGGTGATCTCGGTGGCGAATGCGCCACGGTCGCGGTGCCGACCGACTGGGCGATGCTGTCCGGCCCGAAGTTCGACCTCGCGATCGGGCGGAAGCGGGCGACCGATCCCGCGCATCGGATCGGGGTGCTGTTCGCCGCCCCCGGCGGCCCCGGCGGCTCGGGCATCGACTCCTTCGTACTCAAGGACGAGATCCCGGCGGACAGCGTGCTGCGCCGGCGGTTCGACATCGTCACCTGGGACCCGCGCGGGGTGAAGCGCAGTCGCGAGGTCCAGTGCGATGCGGGACTGCTGAGCCAAGCGCCGAAGAACTTCCCTGACAACGAAAAGGAGTACCGGGAGCTGTTCGCCTACAACGCGAAGCTCGGTGCGGACTGCCGCGCGCACACCGGCCCGCTGTTCGACCACGTCGACACCGCCAGCGCGGTCCGGGACCTCGACGCGATCCGGGCCGCGCTCGGCGAGCGGCAGCTGAGCTTCTACGGGGCGTCCTACGGTACCCAGGTCGGCCAGCAGTACGCCGAACTGTTCGGCGACCGGATCCGTGCGATGGTCATCGATTCCAACATGGACCACAGCCTGACGTCTGCGGCGAAGTACATCGAGACGGCTTCGGCAGACCAGGAGCGCTCGTTCACCGTGTTCGCCGACTGGTGCGAGCGCACCACGAACTGCCCGCTGTACGGCGAGGACGTCCGGAACATCTGGGACAGACTGCTCGCAAGGGCCGAGGACGGTACCTTGGCCGACCCGAAGAACGGCGAAGCGATCAGCCCAGAGGTGCTGCGGGCCGAGCTGATGAACGCCATGTACGAGCCGGAGAAGCAGTGGTACGGCGAGGCCGGCCGGCTCCTGAACCTCGATGCCGGACCGTCCTACCGGACGGCCGCGTCGGCCGGGCCCGTCCTGTCCGGCAACTCTTACCAGGCGATCTGGTGCGAGGACTGGAAGTGGCACGTCAGCGGGTACCCGGAGCTGAAGGCTTACCTTGACAACGCGGCGAAGCATGCCCCGCACACCAAGCTTTCGGCGCTGTGGAGCGACGTGACGATGTGTCTTGGCTGGCCGGCGAAGGTGGTCAACCCGCAGCACCGGCTGAACGTTCCTGATGCCTCGTCGATCGTGATCGTCAAGGGCAAGTACGACGTCGCGACCCCGCACGCGTGGAACTACGCCGTCGCGGAGCAACTCGAGGACGCCGCGCTGCTGGAGTACGAGGGCATCGGCCACGGTCAGTTCTTCACCAGCACCTGCGTCCGCGCGAAGGTGGAGGACTACCTGATCACCACGCGGCCACCCGAACACGGTGCGCGCTGTCCCGCGGTCTGGCCGGCCACCCGGCCCGTCCCGGCTGCTTCCCGAACGTCGGGAACGGAGTGGCCCCAGTAGTCGTGGTGAACTGACTGCGACGTCGTTTGGACACGACTGGGACAGGACTGGGACATCGCGCTCCTAGGTTCACGGTCGTGAAACCCATATACCGCTTGACCGCGATTGGCGTGAGCAGTGTCTGTATGGCGCTGGTGCTCGGTACGGGAACAGCCACAGGTCAGCCTGTGGCGGGTACCGGGGACTACGACGCTCTGGACTACACGGTATCCCTGGAATACCGGTCCGCTACCAAGGATATGGACGGCACCACCACGCTGAGGGCCAGGGCCACTCAGCCGTTGTCCCGGTTCGCCCTGGATTTCGCCGGCGGGAAGGTCGGCAAGGTCACCGTGGACGGCAGGCGGACCAGGTTCGAGACCAGGGACGAAAAGCTGTACGTCTTCCCGCGTGAGTTGGCCAGGGGAGCGGAGTTCACCGTCACCGTGGACTACACGGTCACCAGGACCAATGGGCCCGATGGGCACGGGCCGTGGCGGGAAATCGAGGACGGCTTCGCCATCTCTCCCCAGACACACGAGACCATGCACCACGTCTTTCCGTGCAAGAACGACATCGCGGACAAGGCCACGTACACCGTCAACGTGATCGCTCCGGCCCGCCTCACCGGCGTGACCAACGGGGACCTGGTCGAGACCACCCAGCTCGCCGGAGACCGCACGGCCCGCAAGTACCGGATGGCCTACCCGATGCCCGTCGACGACGGCCAGATCGCGGTGGGACCCTATTCGCGGATGACCCGCAGCGGTCCGGACGGGGTGACCATTCGCGATGTCGTCCCGACCGCGCAGGCCGGTCAGTTGCGCGAGACGCTGGGCCGGACCGATGATCAGCTGCGGTGGCTGACGGCGAAACTGGGGGCGTATCCGTTCGGCACCTATGGACTCTTCGCCCCGCTGGGGTCCGTGGGTGCCTTTGAGAGTCAGACGATGAGTACCATCGACGCGGCCACGTTGGCCAGCGGCACCGCGGATTACGTGCGCGTACACGAGTTGAACCACCAGTGGTTCGGTGCCTCGGTTTCGCCGAAGACTCTTGCCGACAACTGGATTGCCGAGGGGCACGCCCATTTCTACGGAGCCTGGTATGACGCCGAACTGTCTCATCCCGGTTCCGCCGATGCCTTCGCCGAGAGCATGCGGATGTTCTATGGCATGGATCAGCACCTGCGTGACGTGGAAGGACCGCCCGCCGCGCCAAAGCCGGTCTCCGGCCAGACTCAGCGCGCTAATGGCGCGCTGGCTCTCTACGCGCTGCGCCAGACGGTAGGTCCGCAGCTGTTCGAGAAGATCGAACGTGCGGTAGTCACCCGGTTCAAGGACGGTGTGGCGTCGACGGCCGACTACATCAGGACCGCGCGTGAGGTTTCCGGTCGCGACGTCACCGCGCTGCTGACCGACTGGCTGTACGCGAAGAAGACGCCGCCGATGCCCGGCCATCCCGACTGGAAGTCCGACGCTGTCGCGTCCTGACCGCTGCCGACGAAGGAGAAAACGTGTTGTCAGTAGTGAAACGCGGCTCGCTGACCGGGGGCGTGCTGCTCGCCTGCATGATGCTCGGGACGTCGGTCGCCTCCGCCGGTGTCGGCGGTGATGGCATCGGCGACCCCTATTGGCCGCAGGACGGTAATGGGGGATACCGCGTCTCCCACTATGACGTCAAGGTCGGTTACGACCCGGCGAAACCGGACGAGCTCACCGGCGACACCACGGTGTCGGCCACCGCGACGGAGGGGCTGGACCGGTTCAACCTGGACTTCACGAAGACCTTCACCATTTCCGCGGTGACGGTCAACGGTATTGCTGTCAGGGGTTTCTCCCGTGCCGGGGACCACGAGCTGGTCGTCACCCCGGCGAGGCGGATCCCCCGCGGTGCCAGGTTCGACGTGCGCGTGGTGTACTCGGGCAAGAACGGCGACGCCTGGTACAAACCGGAAACCGGCGGCATGCTCATCGTCGGGGAGCCACACTCGGCCACCAACTGGTACCCGGCCAACGACCACCCGTCGAACAAGGCCACCTTCCGGCTCACCGCTACCGTGCCCGATGGCTGGGCGGCGGTCGGCAACGGCAGGCAAGGACCCATCACCACCAAGGACGGCAGGACCACCTTTCGGTGGGACGAGGACAAACCACTGGCCACGTGGACCGCGGTACTGGCCATCGCGAAGTTCACCATGGTGAACGCCAGTCTCTCCGACGGCACCCCGGTTATCAGCGCCTACGCCCCGGGAGCGGAGACCGCGGCGAGGAAATACGGCGACCGCGTCCCGGAGATCATCGACTTCCTGTCTACGAAGTTCGGGAAGTACCCGTTTTCCTCGGCCGGTGGCATCTACTTCAACGAGAAGATCGCGATAGGGCTGGAAACACAGAGCAGGCCGATCTACCCGGGTACCGACAACACCGACGTCGTCTCGCTCATCGTGCACGAGCAGGCCCATCAATGGTTCGGCGACAACGTCACCGGCAAGCAGTGGCGCGACATCTGTGTCGCCGAATGCTTCGCCACCTACGCGCAATGGCTGTGGAGCGAGGCGAAGGAGGGGCAGAATCTCGACGCGAAGTACCGGGAGATCGTCGCGGCCAACAAGGACAAGCCGAAGTTCTGGCAGACCCGGCTCTACGACCCGGGTGCGGACAAGTACCTCGCCGCCGTGTACCGCACGGGCCCGCTGATGCTGCACGCGCTGCGGCGCACCATCGGAGACGACGCCTTCAACTCCGCGCTCACACAATGGCAGGAACAGCATCGAGGAGGCAATGCCTCCTGGCCGGACTTCGAAGCGCTCGCACAGCGCGTTTCCGGCAAGGACCTGAGCGGCTTCTTCCAAGCCTGGACAAGGAACACCACGATTCCCGCCGACGAATACCTCCACCCGGGCCCGCTGCGGTGATCGGACCGGCCTGTCCGTCGGATCCGCGCGCGGTAACGTGCAGCAGACCCTCGTGATGTCGTCTCGACATCATCTAGACAGTCTCATCGGCGAGCGAGACGGGAACCGGAAATACGCGCTCTCCGGTTCGACGGGAAACGGTTCCGGCGAGGGTACCGACGGACGTTTCGGCCACTCGGTGGGGCGGTGTGCGCTCCCGTTTGATGGTGCTGCCTGACGGTAGGTGCGTGCCGGTATGGGCGGCGATGGTCGTTGGTCCCTGCGGCCGGGGACTTTGGGCTGCTGCGCGGTGGCGGGTGGTGCGGTTGTCTGGAGGTGGGAACAGCGCCGCTACGAAGGAGAAAGGGATCATGGTCGCTTTGGTACCGTCGCCTCGGTTCGCCTTGCCGAGTATCGCCGCCTGGCTGGAGAATCCGTGGCCGTTCGCCGAGCACAACCCGGTGCGGATCGAGGAGTCCACAGAGGACGGCAGGTACGTCGTGCGTGCGGAGCTGCCGGGGTTCGATCCGGAGAAGCAGATTTCGGTGACCACGCACAACGGTCTGCTCACCATCACCGCCGAGCGGGAGGCCAAAGAGATCTCCCACGGCCGTAGTGAGTTCTTCTACGGCAAGTTCAGCCGCACGGTGGCGTTGCCACAGGGCGTCGACGCGGCGAAGGTGAGCGCGAGCTACGTGGACGGCATCCTCGAGGTCACGATGCCACACGACGAACAGGCGCGGCAGAAGGAAGTCAAGATCGACGTCGCGAAATCCTGAACCCGGGCACGCCGGGGGGGGGGGGGGGGTCGGGCCGAGCCGCCCCCCCCGCCGCGATCGTCTGACTGTTCGATCCCTAGAA